>DJOQ01000027.1 GCA_002437245.1 Ruminococcaceae bacterium UBA6434 | reverse complement strand
TACGGTACATGGTATTATGTCGGCGGCGGAATACTCGATTGGAACTATACCGGATTTACAAATTATTACGGTACTTGGTATTACGTGCAAAACGGCATTATGATTTAAAAATCAGCCACAGCATTTTTGCTCTGCTAAGAGTCGATTTGCTGTGGCGCTTTTGTTTTCTGTCGGTTTAATTATTTTAATTTTGACTGCCTTATTTTAAATAATTTGGTTTACAATAATTTATGTATATGATATAATCTTAGGTAAACATTTGTTTGGTAAATATGAGGTGCATATGGATCATTTTGTGTTACATTCAAAATATAAACCGACAGGCGATCAGCCCGAAGCGATCAAAAAACTGACCGATGGGCTTAATGCCGGTTACAAAGAGCAGACATTGCTGGGCGTAACGGGTTCGGGTAAAACTTTTACAATGGCAAATATTATTGCGAATGTAAACCGTCCTACGCTCGTTTTGGCGCATAACAAAACGCTTGCCGCGCAGCTTTGTTCCGAATTTCGCGAGTTTTTTCCCGAAAATGCGGTGGAGTATTTCGTTTCCTATTATGACTATTATCAGCCGGAAGCGTATATTCCGACTACCGACACGTATATTGAAAAAGATTCCGCGATTAACGATGAAATAGACAAGCTTCGCCATTCGGCAACATCGTCGCTTTCGGAGCGGAGAGATGTCATTATAGTAGCAAGCGTCTCATGTATATATTCGCTCGGCGATCCGATAGATTATCGAAATATGGTAATTTCGCTTAGGCAGGGAATGACGAAGTCCCGTGACGAGTTGCTTGCTAAGCTTGTTGATATACAATACGAGCGCAACGATATTAACTTTATCCGTAATAAATTCCGTGTTCACGGCGATGTTGTGGATATTTTTCCGGTATATTCAAATGATACGGCGATAAGAGTCGAATTTTTCGGCGATGAGATTGACCGAATTTGTGAAATAAACGCTCTGACGGGGCAGGTTAAAAATACCGTGTCCCATGTTGCGATATATCCGGCTTCGCACTATGTTGTTGCACCCGAAAAGCTTGAGCGCGCCATTGATGAAATTTTAAAGGAAATGGAAGAGCGGGTAGAGGAGTTCACAAAACAGGGAAAGCTGTTGGAGGCGCAGCGAATAAAACAGCGCACCGAATATGATATGGAGATGCTCAAAGAAACCGGTTTTTGTAAAGGCATTGAAAACTATTCCCGTATTATGTCCGGCAGAGCACCGGGTTCGGCGCCGTTTACGCTCCTTGATTATTTTCCCAAGGATTTTGTACTTTTTGTGGATGAATCGCACGTAACTCTGCCTCAGGTCAGAGCAATGTACGGCGGCGACCGTTCGCGCAAAGATGCGCTTATTGATTTCGGCTTCCGTCTCCCGTCCGCATACGATAACCGACCGCTGACCTTTGATGAATTTTATTCCCGTGTCGGTCAAAAGATTTTTGTAAGCGCTACACCCGGTGAATTTGAACGTGAAAAGAGTTCGCAGATAGTTGAGCAGGTTATAAGGCCGACAGGGCTTTTGGATCCCGAAATTATCGTCAAACCCACCGACGGTCAAATAGACGACCTGATTTCGGAAATAAATGTCCGTATCGAGCGTAAGGAGCGTGTGCTTGTAACAACCTTGACCAAAAAAATGGCTGAAAGCCTGACGGAGTTTTTGGATACACACGGCATAAAAGTTCGTTATATGCATTACGACGTCGATACAATTGAGAGAATGGAGATAATACGTGACCTTCGTCTCGGTGAATTTGACGTGCTTGTGGGAATAAACCTTTTGCGTGAGGGGCTTGATATTCCGGAGGTTTCGCTTGTGGCGATACTTGACGCCGACAAAGAGGGATTTTTACGTTCTGAAACGTCGCTTATACAAACCATAGGCCGTGCCGCGCGAAATGCCGACGGTCAGGTAATAATGTACGCCGATTCCGTAACGCCGTCTATGGAAAAAGCAATATCGGAAACGTATCGCAGGCGTGAGATACAAACGGCTTATAACAAGGAACATCACATAACGCCGAAAACAATTAAAAAAGACGTGCGCGATATTATTGAAATATCAACTCACGCTGATGATAAACCCAAAAAGCGTCTCAGCGCGCGCGAGCGCGAGGCTCTTATAGTTAAATTGACGGCGGAGATGAAAGCGGCGGCAAAAATTCTCGAATTTGAACATGCCGCTATGCTGCGCGATAAGATTCAAAAATTAAGAGAAGGTAAATAATGGCAAGTAATAAAATCATTATCAAAGGTGCAAAAGAGCATAACTTAAAAAATATTGACCTTGAAATACCGCGAGACAAGCTTGTGGTATTTACGGGGCTTTCGGGTTCAGGCAAGTCCTCGCTTGCATTTGACACAATTTATGCCGAGGGTCAGCGCCGATACGTCGAATCGCTTTCTTCATATGCGCGTATGTTTTTGGGGCAGATGGAAAAACCGAATGTCGATTATATAGACGGACTTTCTCCGGCCATATCCATAGATCAAAAAACCACTTCAAAAAATCCGCGCTCAACAGTCGGCACGGTTACTGAGATTTATGATTACCTAAGGCTTTTATACGCCCGTATAGGTATTCCGCATTGCCCGATTTGCGGCAGGGAAATATCAAAGCAGAGTGTAGACGTTATAGTAGATAAGGTTATGGCACTCGATGGCGGCACAAAAATACAAATTTTGGCACCCGTGGTAAAAGGACGTAAGGGCGAACATCAAAAAGAGCTTGATTCCGCAAGAAAATCCGGCTTTGTTCGCGTTCGTATAGACGGTAATATGTACGACCTCTCCGAGGATATAAAGCTTGAAAAAAATATCAAACACAACATAGAAATTGTTGTTGACAGGCTTGTTATAAACGACGATGTACGCAGTCGTCTTGCCGAGGCGATAGAGATGTCGTCAACTCTCACAGGAGGAAATGTCATTGTTGATGTTATCGGCGGAGACGAAATGCTGTTTTCACAGAATTTCGCGTGCCCCGAACACGGAGCTTGTATTGACGAACTGTCGCCGCGTATGTTTTCGTTCAATAATCCTTTCGGTGCATGTCCCACGTGTACCGGGCTCGGCATTTTCCTCAAGGTAGACCCAAATCTGATAATTCCGAATAAGAAGCTTTCCATAAGGGGCGGAGCCATCAGAGCGAGCGGCTGGTCAAATGCCGACAGCGGAACAATAGCCGAAATGTACTATGCGGCGCTCGGCAGGGAATACGGGTTTACCCTCGACACGCCCATATGCGATTTCTCCAAGGAAGCGTATAATGCTCTTCTCTACGGAACGGGCGGAAAAAAGCTTAAAATGCAGCGCAAAAATGTTTACGGTACGGGCACCTATAATGCCGAATTTGAAGGCATAGTAAACAATATGGAGCGCCGTTATAAAGAGAGCACAAGCGATTGGGCGCGTTGGGAGATAGAGCAGGTTATGACAGCCTGTGATTGCCCCGACTGTAAGGGTGCAAGATTAAAAAAAGAGTCCCTGTCTGTCACGGTAGGCGGACTTAATATCTACGAGCTTACAAAGATGTCGGTAACAAAAGAGCTTGATTTTATAAATTCTTTGGTTTTGACCGACCGTGAGCAGATGATTGCGTCGCTGATTTTAAAAGAAATTAAAAGCCGTCTGAGTTTTCTTCAAAATGTCGGGCTTGATTATCTCACCTTGTCACGTTCCGCAGGGACGCTTTCTGGCGGCGAGAGTCAGCGTATAAGACTTGCCACTCAGATAGGCTCGTCTCTTATGGGCGTGTTGTATATTCTTGACGAGCCGAGCATCGGACTTCATCAGCGTGACAACGATAAGCTTATCGGAACTCTCAAACGTATGCGTGACCTCGGCAATACGCTTATAGTTGTTGAGCATGACGAAGATACCATGCGCGCTGCCGATTATATCGTCGATATAGGCCCCGGAGCGGGTGTCCACGGCGGCGAAGTGGTTTGCGCGGGCACGCTTGACGATATTCTGAAATGCGACCGTTCGCTTACAGGTCAGTATTTAAGCGGCAAGCGAAAAATCGAAGTCCCAGAAAAGAGACGCAGCGGAAACGGCAATGTACTGAAGGTAATCGGAGCTGCCGAAAACAACCTGAAGAATATAGATGTCTCTTTCCCTCTCGGCGAATTTATTTGTGTAACCGGCGTATCGGGTTCGGGCAAATCTTCGCTTATAAATGAAATACTTTATAAACAGCTTGCAAATGATTTAAACGGCGCAAAAAAGCCGGCAGGCAAGCATAAGTCGATCGAGGGACTTGAGTTTTTAGATAAGGTAATAAATATTGACCAGTCTCCGATAGGCAGAACTCCGCGTTCAAACCCGGCTACCTATACGGGCGTTTTTACGGATATCAGAACATTGTTTGCACAGACCCAAGACGCCAAAATCCGCGGATTTACGTCAAGCAGATTTTCTTTCAATGTAAAAGGCGGCAGATGTGAGGCGTGTCAGGGCGACGGCATAGTAAAAATCGAAATGCACTTTTTGGCTGACGTGTATGTACCGTGCGAAATATGCAAGGGCGCAAGATACAACCGTGAAACTCTCGAAGTCAAGTACAAGGGTAAATCCATATATGATGTCCTTGAGATGACGGTTGAGGAGGGTCTTGAGTTCTTCCGTAATATGCCTAAAATAGCGCGTAAACTGCAAACTCTGTATGACGTCGGTTTGGGCTATATTAAGCTCGGGCAGTCGGCAACCACTCTTTCGGGCGGTGAAGCACAGCGCGTAAAGCTTGCTACCGAGCTTTCAAAAAGACCGACGGGCAGAACCATATATATTCTCGACGAACCTACCACCGGACTTCACACAGCCGATGTCCACAAGCTGATTGACGTTCTCCAGAAGCTTGTTGACGCTGGTAATACGGTTGTCGTAATCGAGCATAATCTCGATGTGATAAAGGTTGCCGACCATATCATAGATTTAGGGCCGGAGGGCGGCGATAACGGCGGCAAAATCGTTGTTTGCGGCACACCGGAGCAAGTTGCCGCCTGTAAAAAATCGTACACGGGAATGTATCTCAAAAAGATGCTTAAGTCAGGACCTCCGGCTAAG
>DJOQ01000048.1 GCA_002437245.1 Ruminococcaceae bacterium UBA6434 | reverse complement strand
CCAGTATTGGGGGTACATATCAGATACGAATTATTTTTTATGTTTATATTATAGATAAATACAACATAGATATAAAAGAAGACGAATTATATTCTTGTGTCAAGTATATCAACATATTGTTTCTTGAACTCAGGGAATGTATCATTTTCTAATGATAATCTGATGTCAGCCATCAATTTATTATAGAAATAAAGATTGTGTGTGACTGCAAGTCTGAATGCAAGCATTTCCCCTGCTTTAAACAAATGTCTTATATAGGCCTTTGAGTGATTCCGACAGGTCGGGCAGTTACAGCCCGGCTCAATCGGGGTATCATCTCTTTTATATTTTTCATTATTGAGATTTATAATGCCGGCATGAGTAAAAAGATGGCCGTGCCTTGCATTGCGGCTCGGCATTACACAGTCGAAAAGGTCAACGCCCCTGCTTACGCCTTCGATTATATTGCCGGGCGTGCCTACACCCATAAGATACCGCGGTTTTTGCGCAGGCATATACGGCTCCACAGCCGAAATGATACGATACATATCTTCCTTGGGTTCGCCGACAGCAAGCCCACCTATGGCATATCCGTCAAGCTCCAAATCGGCAATCTCTTTCATATTTTCTATGCGTAAATCATCAAAAGTGCACCCTTGATTGATTCCGAATAAGAGCTGATTTTTATTTATGGTGTCGGGCAGAGAATTTAGTCTTTCCATTTCAGCCTTACATCTTTTAAGCCATCTCACGGTTCGCGCACACGACTGTTTGGAATATGAATATTCGGCAGGATTTTCAACACACTCGTCAAAAGCCATGGCAATGGTAGAGCCCAAATGAGATTGTATTTGCATACTTTCCTCCGGTCCCATAAAAATACGGCGGCCATCCACATGAGAGTTAAAACTGACGCCCTCTTCTTTTATCTTGCGGAGTTTGGCAAGCGAAAAGACCTGAAATCCGCCGCTGTCTGTAAGAATAGGACCGCTCCACCCCGTGAATTTGTGAAGACCGCCGAGGTCGTAAATTAAATCATCCCCCGGTCTTACGTGAAGGTGGTATGTGTTGCACAGCATAACCTGTGTTTTAATATTTTCAAGATCGCCGGCAGAAAGACCGCCTTTTATTGCGCCTGCCGTAGCTACGTTCATAAATGCCGGGGTGTGTATGGTTCCGTGCACGGTTTCAAAATCGCAAAGCCTTGCATTGCCGACCTTTTTAATAACTTTTAACATAAAATCTCCTTAAATCAAACAATTAGCATACAGTCACCGAAACTGAAAAATCTGTATTTTTCTTTTACAGCTTCCTCGTATGCTTTTAAAACGGCGTCTCTGTTATAAAAAGCCGATACGAGCATTATGAGCGTACTTTCCGGCAGATGGAAATTTGTAATAAGCGCATCAATACATTTAAATTTATAACCGGGATATATGAAAATGCTTGTCCAATCATCCTTTTCACATATTTCACCGCAGTATGTTGCCACGCTTTCGAGAGTACGGCAGCAGGTTGTTCCTACCGCTACCACTCTACCGCCGTTTTTGTGCGTTTCATTTATGAGATCCGCCGTCTCTTTAGGAAGATGATAGTGCTCAGAATGCATTTTATGTTCTTCGATATTTTCGGTTTTAACCGGTCTGAAAGTGCCTATACCCACGTGTAAGGTTACATAGCCGATTTTTACGCCTTTGTCTTTTATCTTTTGTAAAATTTCCGGAGTAAAATGAAGACCCGCAGTAGGTGCTGCGGCAGAACCGAGCTCCTTAGCATATACCGTTTGATAACGGTCGGCGTTCTCGAGCTTGTGAGTGATGTAATGCGGAAGCGGCATTTCGCCGATTTTGTCAAGTACCTCAAAAATATTACCGAATTTATCGGTATCGTAAGTAAATTCGGCGATTCTGTCTCCGTTGTCAAGCACATCGGTTATTTCGGCGTGTAACATACCGCCGTTAAATGTAAATTTGGAGCCGGTCTTTGCTTTTTTGCCGGGACCTGTAATTACTTCCCATATATCCTTTTCTTTTTGCATTAAAAGCAAAAATTCAACCTTTGCGCCTGTTTCATCTTTAATACCGTAAAGCCGTGCCGGCAAAACCTTGGTGTCATTTAAAATAAGGCAGTCACCCGGATTTAAATATTCTACGACATCATAAAAATGCTTGTGCTCGATTTCCCCTGTCTGTCTGTTGACAACCATCATTCTTGACGCATCACGGGGCTCAATAGGCGTCTGTGCAATAAGTTCATTTGGTAAATCGTAATAAAAATCATGTTTTTTCATGGCTGATCTCCGATATGTATATAAATTTTTCAAAAATATTTGACTATATATAATAAAAATGATATTATAAGTAAAACTGCGATAGAGGTGCAGAAATCATCAGTAGCATTTTGACAGACGCCGGACGTTGATAACCGATATGTGAAAGGGATTTTTGCCGAAAGAAGCAACTGCTCCGGGCAAAGCTTCTTGGGCACATTGTTAACAGCAATGCGACTGTCATCATTTTGTTGTGATGGAGTGCTATCGACATTATCTTTCCTGATAATGCAAGCCTTGTTTAAACAAATGATGACCGGTTTTTTAACCGGTCTTTTTTTGCAGAAAATAGAATAACATTTTTTGGAGGTAAATACAAGTGGGAAAAAATTATAATGTTGGTATTATCGGTGCAACCGGCATGGTAGGACAGAGATTTATTACATTGCTGAGCGAGCATCCTTGGTTCAACATAAAGGTACTTGCCGCAAGTTCAAGATCTGCCGGCAAACCGTATAAAGAGGCTGTAGGAGCCAAATGGTGCATGGATGAGGATATTCCCGACGCCGTTAAAGATATGGTAGTTATGAATGCGACGGAAGATGTTGAAAAAATCGCTTCTATGGTTGACTTCGTTTTCTGTGCCGTAGATATGAAAAAAGATGAGATAAAGGCATTGGAAGAGAGATATGCAAAGGCTGAGTGCCCCGTTGTCTCAAATAACAGCGCTCACAGACACACTCCCGATGTTCCTATGGTTCTTCCTGAGCTTAATCCCGAACACATAGAAATTATACCGTCACAGAGAAAGCGTCTCGGCACGAAGCGCGGTTTTATTGCCGTTAAGCCCAACTGCTCACTTCAGGGTTATGTTCCCGCCTTGTTCCCGCTCTCAAAATTCGGTGTGAAAGATGTTTTGGTTTGCACTTATCAGGCAATTTCCGGTGCAGGCAAGACTTTTAAAACCTGGCCGGAAATGGTAGACAATGTTATTCCGTATATCGGCGGCGAGGAAGAAAAATCCGAAAAGGAACCTCTTAAAATTTGGGGCCACATTGAGGGTGACAAAATCGTTGACGCCACCTCCCCCAACTTTACCGCTCAGTGCCTTCGCGTTCCCGTTTCAAACGGCCATATGGGCGCGGTTTTCGTAAGATTTGAAAATAAGCCCACCAAAGAACAAATGCTTGAAATTTGGAAGAACTTCAAAGGCAGACCTCAGGAACTTGAACTTCCCAGCGCTCCCAAACAGTTCCTTAACTATTTTACAGAGGATGATCTTCCTCAGACAAGGCTTCAGAGAGGTCTTGAACACGGTATGGCTATTTCTATAGGCAGACTTCGTGAAGATACCCAGTACGACTATAAATTTGTATGCCTTTCTCACAACACACTGAGAGGTGCTGCGGGCGGAGCTGTTCTTCTTGCGGAACTCCTTTGTGCCGAGGGCTACATGGACTGATTTTATTCGGAGGGATAACAATGAAAAAGCCGATTTTTACAGGTGCAGGTGTTGCAATAATTACCCCGTTTACTTCTGACGGTAAGGTGAATTACCCGGCACTTAAAGACATTCTCGAATATCAAATAGCGCATTCAACCGATTGCATCGTTATATGCGGTACCACAGGTGAAAGCGCCACTCTTTCTCATGAAGAGCACACAGAAGTAATTAAGTACACAGTTGATGTTGTCGGCGGCAGAATTCCCGTAGTAGCAGGAACCGGAAGCAATGACACAGCATATGCTTTGAATTTGTCAAACGAGGCGGAAAAAGCCGGTGTTGACGGTCTGCTTATGGTAACTCCTTACTATAACAAGGCTTCTCAGGAGGGTCTTATTAAACACTTTACTTATGTAGCCGACCGTGTTTCCACACCGATTATTTTGTACAATGTACCGAGTAGAACCGGCTGTGAAATTAAGCCTGAAACTTTTGCAGAGCTTTCAAAGCATAAAAATATTTATGCCGCTAAAGAGGCAACCGGAAATCTGTCTTCAATTGCAAAGACAATTTCACTCTGCGATGATGATTTTACCGTTTATTCGGGTAACGACGATCAGATAACTCCTATTATGTCTCTCGGCGGTAAGGGCGTTATATCTGTTCTTTCAAACGTTATGCCGCAGGAAGCTCATGATATTGCCGCCGCCGCACTTGACGGCGATTTTAAAAAGAGCGCCGAACTTCAGCTTAAATACCTTGAGCTTTGCAACGCTCTGTTTATGGACGTTAATCCTATCCCCGTCAAGGTTGCAATGCGTATGATGGGCTTTGACGTCGGTCCTCTAAGACTGCCGTTGTGTGATATGCCCGAGGAAAAGACCGAAAACTTGAGAAAAGTTTTGGTAAAGTACGGACTTATTAAGTAATTATTAAGATTTACGGATGTGAAAAAATGATAAGAATAATCTTAAGCGGTTGCTTCGGCAAAATGGGTCATGTCATAAGAAACTGTGTTTCTGCAAGGAATGACTGTGAGATTGTTGCCGGCGTAGATATCGGTGACGGAGAAGCGGAATTCCCGGTATTTAAATCTTTTGATTCAATCAGCGATGTTGACGCCGATGTAATAATTGATTTCTCTCACCCGTCTGTTTTGAGCGGACTTTTAAAATATGCTTCCGCCAAAAAGTGCCCTGCGGTTGTTGCTACCACAGGACTCAGTGAAGAGCAAATAGCCGACATACATGAATGTTCAAAAACCGTTCCGATGTTTTTCTCGGCAAATATGTCTATCGGTGTAAATTTAATTTCAGAGCTTGCCGCCAAAGCTGCACGTGTGCTTGAAGGCTCTTTTGATATTGAAATTGTCGAAGCACACCATAACCAAAAGGTTGACGCGCCCTCCGGAACAGCTCTTATGCTTGCAGACAGCATATCAGATGTCTTGTCGGTTAAACCGAAATATGAGTTCGACAGACACTCAAAAAGAGCGAAGCGCAGTAAAAACGAAATCGGTATTCATTCGATTCGCGGTGGAACAATAGTCGGTGAACACGAAGTTATTTTTGCAGGTCATGATGAGATAATTACAATTTCTCATTCAGCGCGTTCCAAGGAGCTTTTTGCAACGGGTGCAATAAACGCTGCTCTGTTTATAGAGGGAAAACCTGCAGGACTTTACAATATGCGTCAACTTGTAGACGCTAAATAAGGAGGTTGTTTGTATGAAAACCATTCAAAATATATCGGTCGTCGAAGATGTGACGCTTGTTTCACTTAACGATTCGCCTGCCGATATGAATACCATATCAAAAATTTTCGATATGATTTCGGTAAATAACATTGATGTTGATATGATTTCTCAAACTCCTCCGCACAGCAACAAGCCGCATTTGTCATTTACCGTCAGCGGTGACGATTTGGGAAAAATTTTGGAGCTTTCGGCCAACATCAGAGATTTGTATCCCGATGTTAAACTTTCGATAAGTAACGGGAACTGCAAAATATCTGTTTTCGGTGAAGCTATGAAAGGTCAGCCCGGTGTAGCCGCCAAGGTGTTTGCGGCTGCCGCAAAAGCTAATACAGACATAATAATGATAACTACTTCGGAAGTAGATATATCAATGCTTGTACCACAGAGCGACCTTACGGCAACTTTGAATTCAATTAAAGGCGCTTTTAACAATTAAATTGTTTGAGACAGAAAAAACGCTTGATTTTCATCAAGCGTTTTTTATTATCATTTATTTTATTTATCAATCCATGCTCTGACTTCATCATTAAGCCAAGTAGCCCATTCTTCAATCCCCTCACCTGTTTTGGCGCAGATAAGAAAGATTTTTGCGTTCGGATTTCTGCGTTTGATATATTCTTTGCACTTTTCAACGTTAAAATCAAAATAAGGTAAAACATCGATTTTGTTGATAAGCACGACATCGCTTACTTTAAACATAAGAGGATACTTGAGCGGTTTATCGTCACCCTCGGGTACAGATAAAATCATAACATTTTTAACTGCGCCTGTATCAAATTCCGCAGGACAAACAAGATTCCCGACATTTTCGAGAATTGCAAGTTCAACCCCGTCTGTACCAAGCGCCTCAACACCCTGCTTAGTCATGGCAGCATCAAGGTGGCACATACCGCCTGTGTGTAACTGAATTGATTTAACACCTGTTTCGGCAATTTTTATTGCGTCAACATCGCTGTCAATATCTGCTTCCATAACACCGATTTTAAGTTTGTCTTTAAGCGCGTTTATGGTAGCTTTCAGTGTGGTGGTTTTGCCTGAACCGGGCGACGACATAAGGTTCAATAAAAATACACCTTTGGATTTAAGCTCGCCTCTCAGCTTTTCGGCTTGTTCGTCATTATTTTTAAAAACACTTTGTTTTATTTCAATTACTCTTACTTTATCCATAACATTCACCCGATAAAATTTATTTGCATATATTTTACGCTTTTATTCGTACAATTGTCAATAATCATAAGAAAATAAGTCAAAACAACAAAATCTGTTTATTTATGAAGTTTAAGTCAATTTTCAATTGACAAATTACCATTTAAGAATTATCATAATGAATAAGTATTGATAAACTTTTATCATTCAAAATTAACTTTATCGGAGGTAAATTATGGCTTGTTTCGTAGTACCGGTTGCAGAAGCTGTTATTGCAACTGCAGCTGTGCAAATCGCAAAAAAACATGAAAAATCACAGGAAAAGCTTGAGTGTAAGCTTCCCGAGGGCGCTGTTCAGACTCCTGAGTATAAAATTTCAGTTTCAAGAAAGATTTCTTGGCTTCGCAATTTGCTTTGGGGCGGAGTTTTGCTTCTTGCTTTTGAACATCTGTGGCACGGTGAGCTGACACCTTATTTTCCGTTCCTTACGGGTGCGACAAATGCTGCCGATGCGGCTACAATGCTTCACGAAATGGCAACCGTGGGTGTTGCAATGTCCCTTCTGGTTACAGCTGTTTGGGGTATCATGCTTCTTGCAGTTAAGGTAAAAGAAACAAAACTTTACAAAGAAAAGGAAATCAGAGAATAATGACCTTACTTATCAGCGTATTTGCGGCGATTATTTCAACCCTTGTTTGGTACTTTTGTGCCGAGCGTAGAAAATATTGCCTTAATGTTCTTAGCTATATCTTTTGGGGTTCGTCGATTATGTGGTTTGTGGATGCCGTTTTTGAGTATGCAGAATTGAAAGCTGCATATTTTACTCCGGCTCCCGAAGATATGCTGAATGACGCTTTTTTAGGACTTTCAGTTGTCGCTCTGGGTTTAATTGTTTGGGTGATTGTATTACTTATAAAAGATCCGGATAAAGTTATTCGCGATGCGTTGTTTTACAAAAAAAGCAAGTAAGACAATAAATTGTTTTCAGGCGGAGTGATTTTTCACTCCGCTGTTTTTTTACTGAATAATAATATTTTCACGGCAAAACATAAAATCGGTGATAGATATAAAATTTATAAAGAAATTTCTATTCGGAATTCCGATTGGCATTATAAATATAACTCTCGGCGCGGGCGGCGGAATTATTTCTGTTCCGATTCTTAAAATGACCGGTATGACGCAAAAACAGGCGCAGGCAAATACCATCGTCATCATTCTTCCACTCACCGTAATATCATTTTATATGTATATCAAAAACGGTTTTGCAAATTTTGACAGTATACCGAAAATTCTGCCTGTTTCGGTGCTTGGTGCAATTACGGGCACGGTTATTTTTTCAAAACTTTCAAATAAATTTTTGTCGGTTGCGTTTTCGCTGTTTATGATATGGGCAGGAATAAGGTTGTTTTTTAAATGAACGGCTTTTTGAATTTGGTCGCGGTTTTTATATCTGCTGTAATTGCTTCTATGGGACTCGGCGGCGGAAGCTTATATATTTTATATCTGACTTTTTTTACCGATACCGATCATCTTAGCGCTCAGGGACTGAATTTGATGCTCTTTCTCCCCTGCGCTTTAGTATCGGTAATTGTTTACGCAAAAAAGAAAATCATTAAGTTTAAATCTATTTGGCCGCTGGTTTTGGGCGGAATTGCAGGCGTATTTATAGGCAATATTGCGTTGACACATTTGAACAGTATGATTATCAGAAAGATTTTTGCGGCGTTTTTGGTACTGTCGGGTATTATTTCTCTTATAAGGTCGGCAAAAAAAGAATAAATCATTGTTAACTGCCCGTTTTTATGTTAAGATAAAGGAAATAAATTTCCTTTGAAAAAATGTTTAGGAGTGTGCCAGAATGGACTATAAAATGCTTTTTACCCCTATGAATATCGGTAAGGTTCAGATTAAGAACCGCGTTGTTATGCCGCCCATGATGCTTGGATTCGGTCAGTTTAACGGTTGCCCCACAAAGGAAATGATGGATTATTATGAGGAGCGCGCTATCGGTGGTGCCGGACTTATAATTACCGAAATAACAAGAGTTGATGATTTCAGCGGAGCATCGGCATTTGCACAGCTTGCAATCAGCCATGATTATCACATAAAACCTCTCGCGGAAATGATACACAGAGTACATTCTCACGATTGTAAGATGTTTATTCAGCTTCACCACCCGGGCAGACAAAATCTGGGCTTGCTTATGGGTACCGTACCGGTTTCGATAAGTGCAGAAAAAATAATGGGTAAGCTCTATGATAAAATGTTTTATAAGGTTGCGCCGGCAGGAAAAATGCTTATGCAGAAAGATCTTGTGCTCCGTACATATTCCCCGTCTAAATGCGCAAGAGCGTATTCGGCGGAAAGTCTCAATAAAGAGATGTCCGTAAAAGAAATAAAAAAGATAATCACAGAATTTATAAACGGCGCCGTCCGCGCACAAAAAGCAGGTGCCGACGGCGTAGAATTGCACGCAGCACACGGATATTTAATACAGCAGTTTTTGAGTCCGTATACAAACACACGAAATGATGAATACGGCGGAACATTTGAAAAGAGAATGAAGTTTCTAACCGACATTATCAGCGGAATCAAGGCGGCATGCGGTAATGATTTCCCGATTGCAGTCCGCCTATCGGTAGACGAATGCTATTCAATGATCGGCAAGCCGCAAATAGGCTATAAGCTTGAAGACGGAGTGAAAATGTCTAAAATTCTCGAAAGAGAAGGCGTTGATGCCATTGATGTTTCCTGTGCCGGTTATGATACATATAATTATTGGTTAGAGCCTACCTCCTTTGAGCCCGGTTGGAGAAAGTATATGGCGGCGGCGGTTAAAAAGGAAGTTAAAATTCCGGTTATGGCAGCAAATCTGATTCGCTCCCCTAAGCAGGCTGAGGAACAGCTTGAAGAAGGCATACAGGACTTTGTTTGCCTCGGCAGGACGCACATAGCCGATCCGCATTGGGTAAATAAGGTAAAAGCAGGTAAAGAAGATGAAATTAAAAGGTGCATATGCTGCCTTTATTGTATGGAAAGTATGCAGGAAAACGCATATAAAGGAACACACGCGCACTGCTCCGTAAATCCGAAATTGGGTAAAGAAAAAGAACACCCCATAGCTAACGGCAACGGAAGAACCGTCGTAATCGTCGGTGCCGGTCCGTCAGGTCTTATGAGTGCCGAGGTTTTGGCAAAAAGAGGATTTAAACCGATAGTTCTCGAAAAACAAGCTTTTCCCGGTGGGCAGTTGCAACTCGCAAATAAGCCGCCTCTTAAGGAAAAAATCAATTGGTGCATTGAGGATTTGGTTACCAACGCAACGCATTACGGTGCCGAAATTAAATATAATGTAACTGCCGACGAAAATGTAATTAAGTCATATAATCCTTATGCCGTTATAATTGCCACAGGCGGTAAAGCGATAAAGCCGAAGTCCATTAAGGGCACGGACAAGGACAATGTGTACACAACAACCGATATTCTTGACGGTTCGGTAGTTCTTAAAAACAAGCAAGTTGCGGTTATAGGTTCAGGTATGACAGGTCTTGAAACATCCGAAATGCTGGCGGAAAACGGCAACGATATTACAGTGGTTGAAATGGCTGATACAATAGCCCCCGGCACATGGATGCAGCACATTGATGACTGTATGCCGAGACTGAAATCGCACGGCGTTAAATTTATTGTCGGGCACAGACTTACGGAAATTACCGACAGAGGTATAGTGCTTAACAAAGTGAACACAGATAACATACTTTTGGTAGATGCAGATTATGTGGTTCTTTCTCTCGGAGTGAAGCCTGATAACGAACTTTACAATGAAATCAGCGGTAAATTTAAAAATGCGTATATCATCGGCGATGCCGAAAAGACCGGCAGAATTGCAGATGCAACGTCGCAGGCATACGAACTTTGCAAGAACATTTAGTTCAAAATTATATATCGTTATAATATTAACAAAAAAGAGAGGCGCTAAAGTCTCTCTTTTTTTCTTTTTAACCAAATTTATTTATGATGTATTTTTTGTGTTGATAAACAAAACTATATATTGTATAATTATTTTTAAATTGGAGCAATTTGGATTTTATATTGTGTTTGCTATTAATTTGTTACTTTTTTGGAGGTAATATATATGAAAGTACAGTTTACTGAAACCGTTTTAAGAGACGCCAATCAGTCTCTTATTGCGACGAGATTGCCCTACTCCGAATTTGACGGCATTCTTGAAACAATGGATAAAGCGGGTTATTATTCACTTGAATGCTGGGGCGGTGCAACATTTGATTCCTGTCTTCGCTACCTCGACGAAGATCCGTGGGAAAGGCTCCGTAAAATCAGAGCAAAATGCCCCAATACAAAGCTTCAGATGCTTTTAAGAGGCCAAAATTTACTCGGATATCACCATTATCCCGACGATGTAGTAAGAATGTTCGTTAAGAAATCAATTGAAAACGGTATTGATATTATAAGAATATTTGACGCTCTTAATGACGTAAGAAATATTGAGGTTGCAGTTGACGAAACTTTAAAGAACGGTGCAATAGCTTCCGGTGCAATTTGCTATACTCAAAGCCCTATACACAATCTTGAATCGTATATTAAGCTTGCTAAGCAGATGGAAGAGCTCGGTTGCCAAACTATATGCATTAAAGATATGGCAGGCATTTTAGGTCCGAAAGAAGCTTATGATATGGTAAAAGCTCTTAAGGAAAATGTCAAAACTCCCATTATTCTTCATACGCATTGCACTACAGGACTCGGTATGCTTACACTTCAGAAAGCCGTTGAAGCAGGATGCGATATAATCGATACCGCTATATCTTCATTCTCAGGCGGCACTTCACAGGCTCCTACGGAAACTATGGCATATGCACTGAAGCAGGAAGGCTATGACGTTGATCTTGATCTCTCTGTTCTTAAAGAAATCAACGACTTCTTTAAACCGATAAAAGATGAATACCTTAAAAAAGGCACTTTAAATCCGCTTGTGCTTTCAACCGACACAAATGCACTTAATTATCAGATTCCCGGCGGAATGCTCTCAAACCTTGTGGCACAGCTTACCGCGCAGAACAAGATGGATAAGTTCAATGATGTTCTTCTTGAAACTCCTAAGGTCAGAAAAGATCTCGGTTATCCCCCTCTTGTAACACCTATGAGCCAGATGGTTGGTGTTCAGGCAACGGTAAACGTTCTTGTCGGAGAAAGATATAAAAATATTTCTAAAGAGGTAAAAGCTTATATTAAAGGCGAATACGGTCGTGCCCCCGGCGAAATCGATAAGGATCTTATGAAAAAAGTTCTCGGCGATGAAAAACCTATTAAGGGCAGATTTGCCGACACGCTTGAACCCGGCTTTGAAAAAGCTAAAAAAGAAATCGGTGAAAAAGCAAAGAGCGACGAAGATGTTCTCTCTTACATTGCATTCCCGACTCAAGCAGAAGCATTTTTTGATAAGCGCGAAGAAAAAGCAAAAAATACTTTTAAGTATTCAATAAAAAGAATTGACTAAGGGGTGTTAAGATGAATTTATTAGACAGTGTTATGTCCTTAGGTGAAGCCCTTAATGTTTCAATAACCGGCATTGTAGTTGTATTCATTGTCCTTGTTATTTTGGCTGTTCTTGTTCAGCTTCTTTCTAAACTCATCAGATTGTTCGTAAAAGATCCGAATGCAAAGAATGCTAAAAAATCCGATGCCGTTAAAGAAGATGTCAAGCCCCAAGCCGGTGTTGCTCTTCCGGAAAATCAAACATTGGGTACATTGGAGCTTTATAAGACTGACGAAAAAACTGCAGCCGTAATTATGGCAATAGTCAGCAAAGAGAGCGGAGTTCCTTTGAACAGATTAATATTCAATTCAATTAAGCTTATAGAAAAGTAAGGGGTTAACATTATGAAATATGTAGTTACTTTAAACGGAAAAGACTATGAAGTCGAAGTAGACGAGTTGAGTGAGGCAATAGTGACAAATGTTGCACCTACCGCAGCTCCTGCTCCGGCAGCACCTGTGGCTGCACAGCCCACGGCACCTGCTGCCGCTCCCGCTCCTGTTTCGGGAAGCGGAACTGCCGTTAAGGCTCCCATGCCCGGAACAATACTTAAAGTAAATGTTACCGCAGGTCAGAGCGTTAAGGCCGGTGACATCATGTTTATTCTTGAAGCAATGAAGATGGAAAATGAAATTGTGGCCCCCTCAGACGGTACAGTTTCACAGATTGTAACCGCAAAAGGCAGCTCGGTTGCAACTGATGATGTCCTTGCTTATTTGAACTGAGGAGGTCAATAAATGTCTGTTGTAAATGCTTTGGTGGAGATATTTCAAACCTCCGGCTTTGTTTCATTATCCTGGCAAAACTGGGTTATGATTTTGGTCTCCTTTGTTCTTTTATATTTGGCTATTGTTAAAAAATTCGAACCGCTTCTCTTGGTTCCCATCGCTTTCGGTATGTTGCTTGTTAACATATATCCGGATATTATGTATGATCCGCTTATGATGTCGTCATACAGCGGTCAAGTTGTTGAGGGTGCCCATTGGTATGATACGGGCGTTTTGCGACTGATTTACGCAGGTGTTAAATCGAGTATATTCCCCTGCCTTATCTTTATGGGCGTAGGTGCTATGACTGACTTTGGACCGCTTCTTGCGAATCCCTCAAGTCTTCTTCTCGGTGCCGCTGCTCAGCTCGGTATATATGTTGCTTTTCTTATTTCCATTGCAACCAATCTCATTCCCGGCTTTGAAGGCTTCACACCTCAGGAGGCCGCTTCAATCGCTATCATCGGCGGTGCCGACGGACCGACAGCTATTTATTTGACGAGTAAACTCGCTCCGCAATTATTAGGCCCCATTGCTGTTGCGGCATATTCTTATATGGCTCTTATACCGCTGATTCAGCCCCCTATTATGAAGCTTTTAACTACCAAAAAAGAGCGCGAAATTAAGATGAATCAGCTCAGAACCGTCAGCAAAACAGAAAAGATAATTTTCCCGATTGTTGTTACAGTTCTTTGCGTACTTGTTCTTCCGTCGGTTGCTCCGCTTATCGGTATGTTTATGCTCGGCAACCTCTTTAAAGAATGCGGCGTAACCGATCGTCTCAGCGATACCGCACAGAATTCTCTTTGCAATATCGTAACTATAATGCTCGGTACTACAGTAGGCGCCACAGCAGAAGGCAAAACATTCCTCGCTACCAAGACTATACTTGTAATCGTAATCGGTCTTGTCGCATTTGCTTTCTCAACCGCAGGAGGCGTATTGTTCGGCAAACTTATGAACCTCATAACTCACGGTAAAGTTAATCCCCTTATAGGTTCAGCAGGTGTTTCTGCTGTTCCTATGGCAGCTCGTGTATCTCAGGTTGAGGGAAGGAAATATAATCCCTCCAACTTCCTTTTGATGCATGCTATGGGACCGAATGTTGCAGGTGTTATCGGTTCTGCTGTTGCAGCCGGATATTTACTTCTTACTTTCGGCAAATAATTATTAAATTACAGAAAAGGTCACGGTAACTTAAATTTGTTACCGTGACCTTTTTATATATTCTGATATAACAATTGAAAACTTTATTTATATTTTCCTGACAGCAGCATTTAATATAATATATGCTAACACCAGCACAATTACCGAACAGCATAATACAGCGTACATCGCTTCTACGCTGACGCATTTATCAAAAAAGTACAGGTTGCAGTCAATACTGTCTTTAAAGACAGTGATAAATTCATTCGGCATTCCCATTTCGGACAGCTCTCTGAAAACACCGTTTAAAGCGTGATTGCGTAAAAGTCCCGTGCCATATGTACCCGGTAAAAATGAAATAACTTTTTGCAGACCGGCAGAAAAGCTTGAAACAGGCATATATGCGCCACAGACAAAACCGTATCCTGCGCTGACTACGGTACCTACTGCGGAAATCTGACCTTGTGAGTTTAAAAAGAAGTTGATTATAGAACTAAGTGCCGTGCCGAACATTACAAGCAATATTACATCAAGCAAAAATAAAACCGTCTCTTTAAATGAGAGATACCAGCCTATATTCGCCAAATAAATAAAACAGATACTTGAAGCCGCAACACATATTGTAAGTGTGGAAATAAGCGTCGATATATAATAGCTTACGGCAAGCGTTGATCTTTTTACAGGAGTTACGGTTAAATCGGCACGTGCGCCGCTGACCTTATCCTGTACCATAAGCATATTTGAACAAAACGAAACAGTTACGCAGCATACAGCAAGAAGTGATGACACAAGCTGACCTGCAACGACAGCATTTACAAGTTTTTCCGACAGTTCAAATCCGGTAGGTATTGCGGATAAAAAGCTTTGCTTATATACGTTCCCGAGAAATGTCGTGTATAAAATAAGCAATATTATCGGTGTTATAAGTGAAGTAAAAAACATTGCCTTATCTTTGAAGAACAGTTTACTGTTTCTTCTGATAAGATTGCCGAGTCCTATCATTTTTCGCCACCTCCGCTCAGATTTTTACCGGTAACCGCCAGAAAAACATCATCCATTTTTCCTTTAATTACCTCATAGTCTTTAAATACTTCAGGGTTTTTAATTATCAGTTCGGTTGCTTTTTCGGAATTCGGAACAGCAATGCGAACGGCGCCGTTCAACTTTTCCGATGGCAGATTAAGTCTCTCGGCAAGAACGGCTGATTCCCCGTACAGAGTAATAAAGTCACCTGTATATTTATTTTTCAGTTCTAACGGAGTCCCCTCTGCCGAAATTTGCCCGGCATCAAGTATCACAACATAATCGGAGTCCGCTGACTCTTCCATGTAATGTGTTGTGAGAAAGACGGTGAGTCCCTGAGTTTTGCGAAGCTTTGTTATAACCGACCATAAAAGCTGTCTTGTTTGAGGGTCAAGTCCTGTTGTCGGCTCATCAAGGATCAGTATTTTAGGGCTGTGAAGCAAAGCCCTTGCTATATCGATACGGCGTCTTTGTCCTCCGGACAGTTTTCCGACGGTTCTGTTAAGAATATCTTTAAAACCGAGGAGGTCCGATAACTCATCAAGACGATTTTTAAATTCTTTGCCCGTTATGCCATACAGAGCGGCACGACTGCGCAGATTATCTTTTACCGACAGAGCTTTATCAAGTACGGAGTTTTGAAAAACTACACCGATATCCGATGAAACACTGTTGAAATTTTTTTCAGCATCTTTGCCGCAGATTACAATTTTTCCGCTGTCCTTTTTTATCTGACCACACATAATTGAAATAGTTGTGGACTTACCTGCGCCGTTTACGCCGAGAAAGGCAAACAATTCACCGGGATAAACGCCGAATGATAAATCATTGACAGCCTTAATATCGCCATAAGACTTGCTCAAATGAGATATTTCAATAATTTTATCCATATAATACTCCCCAATAAATTCTTTATAAACATATTAACAAAAGAGCAAATATTTGTCAACAAAATACAAAACCACTCGTTATAAACGAGTGATTTTAGTTTCAAATGTGAATTTTACTGAATATGCCTATCATCATTGCGATAACGCTGAATATAATCAGGATTATCAAAATTATCATAAGCAAACGCAGATATTTTTTTGCGGTTTTATCGTCCGGAGCTGTTGCATTTTCCCTTTTGGTTTCTTTATAAAGATGTTTTAATAAAACAGCGCTGAATAAAATACATCCAATTATGGCAAAGTTTAAAATCAACATCAATGTTTTTTGAGTTTGCATATTATATAAATTTTATCTCTTTCTCTTTGATTATAATACACACGCTGTGCGCCGCAATCCCCTCTTTTGCACCGGTAAAGCCGAGCCCCTCTTCTGTTGTTGCCTTTACGCTTACATCAGATAGCGGAATTTTACACACTTTAGCTATATTTGTACGCATTGCCGCAATGTACGGTGCAAGTTTCGGGCTCTGTGCCAAAATTGTGGCATCTATGTTTCCGATAGAATAGCCGTTTTGTTTAAGCAAAGTGCATACTTTTGATAAAAGAACCATACTGTCGGCATTTTTATAGGCTTCGTCGGTATCGGGAAAGTGCTTCCCGATATCACCGAGTGCGGCAGCACCGAGCAAAGAATCACACACAGCGTGAACAAGAACATCTGCATCGGAGTGTCCCAAAAGACCTATACCGCCGTTCTCTATATGAACTCCGCCCAAAATCAATTCTCTGCCCTTTTGAAGCTTATGGACATCATATCCGTGGCCAATTCTAAAATTCATCATTTTCTCCTTTGTTGATAATTGCTTCGGCAATGACTAAATCCTCGGGGGTTGTAATTTTAATGTTGGTGTTGTCACCGTTGACAATCTCAACAGGCTTGCCGTATGCCTCAATCAAACCGCAATCATCAGTAAAAAGTTCACTGTTCGGAACGCTCTGCATAGCGCTTAAGTACATTTTCTTGTTAAATACCTGCGGTGTTTGGATTGCTCTGAGCGAATCCCTCGCAGGCGTTGAAAGAACAATTCCGTCGCTGCCAACGACTTTTATTGTATCTTTGACCGGGACGCCGGGCGCCGCGGCTCCGAAATTAAATGCCGCAAAAATTGTTTCTTCAATTGTTTCGGTGCTCACAAGAGGTCTTGCGCCGTCGTGTATGGCAATATAATCAGACTCAGTCACACAACACCTAACAGCATTAAAAACGCTTTCCTGACGCGTACAGCCGCCTTTAACGATATTACTTACTTTCTTAACGGAATAATCTTTTAAAATAGCATACATTTGAGGAATATCCTCTTCACGTGCCGATATAATTATTTCCTTAATAAGATTCGAGTTTTCAAATGCCTTCAAGGTCCTAATAAGCACAGGGACGCCGTCAATAAGCAAAAACTGCTTATTGACGCCGCCCATTCTTGTTGAATTTCCGGCAGCTACGATAATCGCGGAAACATACGGATAAGAAGCTGCCTCATTATTATATTTTTTTGTTTTCAGCATACTCATAACCCCTTTGTAATACTTAGGGCGAACAAATTAAATTTATGAGTATATTTTACACCAAAGCCTCAACAGTTGCAAGTTTAACCGCAAGGCAAAGAACGTCCGCAGCTTTTTTGAGCTCTTCTGTCGAAGGATAAGAAGGTGCAATTCTGATATTCTTATCGTCGGGGTCAATACCGTAAGGGAATGTAGCACCTACGGTGGTAAGAACAACTCCGAGTTCCTTGCAAATTTCGCCAACACGCTTTGCGCTGCAATGGTTAACGTCAAGACTTATAAAATATCCGCCTTTAGGAGACGTCCAGGATGCAAGATCATCGTCTTTAAGCTCTTTTTCAAGCGTTTCAAGTACTATATTGAATTTAGGTGCAAGAAGTTCAGCGTGTTTCTTCATATGAGCCTTAATACCATCGGCATTTTTGAAGTATTTAACGTGTCTCAACTGATTCATCTTATCATAGCTTATTGTTTGTGACTTCAATCTGTCTTTAATCATCGCAATGTTCTTCAGCGAAGCGGCTATTGCCGAAACACCTGCTCCGGGGAAGGTTATTTTTGAAGTTGAAGTAAACTCAATGAAATTATCCTCTGAGCCGAATTCCTTGCAGGCATCAAAAATATTAAGCAAAGTATCAGCGTTGTCGCAAAGATCGTGCACAATATAAGCGTTGTCCCATACTACACGGAAATCGGGAGCAGCCGGTTTCAAAGAAGCCAATGCGCGAACCGTTTCATCAGAATATGTTATTCCGTCGGGATTGGAATACTTCGGTACGCAAAACATACCTTTTACCGAAGGATCTTTAACGAGCTCGGAAATTCTTGCAACATCGGGACCGGTCTCCGTCATTCTGACATTTATCATTTTTATGCCGAAATGCTCGCATATACCGAAATGTCGGTCATATCCGGGAACATTACATATAAATTTAACCTCGCCCTGACGGCACCAAGGCTCGGCTCCTGCACCGTGTGTGTAACACTGTGAAATATAGTCATACATAAGATTTAAGCTTGATGCACCGCCGACAATAATGTTTTCAGGAGCGACTCCGAGTTCATCCGCAAAAAGCTTTTTACATTCCGGAATACCGTCAAGGCCACCGTAATTGCGAACGTCTGTGCCGTCTTCGGATATCCAATCAGAAGATGAAAGCGATGAATTAAGCATACCCATAGAAAGCTCTAATTGCTCGGGAGAAGGCTTACCTCTTGCCATATTGAGTTTAAGATTTTGTGACTTAACATCATCATATTGTCTCTTAAGCTCGTTTTTTAAATCCTCAAGTTCTTCCCTTTTCATTTTGCTGTATTGCATTATTCTTGCCTCCAAGATTTAAAAATACTTTTTAACCTTATAGATTTTATAATATTTTACTCAATTTTGCAATATTTGTTTTTAATTCTTGCAATAATTATAAAAAAAGACAAGCTGTTGAATTTACAGCCTGTCTTTTTGTGTATTTTAAATAAATAATGGTTCAATCCTTGGCAGAAACGCTGTGTTCGTGTTCGTGTTCGTTTTTACGCATTTCTTCAAGCTCTTTTTGTATTTTTTTCTTCTTCTTTCCGGTATAATCATTGAAAAACATCGGTATCATCGTTAAAAGGAAACCGAGAGCCGGAAGAAGCGTAACCATTATCAAAAGCCATTTTTGAGTATAAGGCGTTTGCTGTGCCAAAATCTGCTTACCGTTGATATCAAGATTACCGTCAACGGGCTTTTGATATTTACCTATTTCAAGTACCCAACCCGTAACAACTCCCGCTATACCGGCAGTAACTTTTGAAAGGAAGGTCTGGAAAGAGAAACACACACCCTCTGAGCGTTTGCCCGTTTTCCACTGCATATAATCAACCGAGTCGGCAATGAAAGCGTAGGTAATTACATTATAAATTCCGAGAGGGAAACCCATAAAGAACAAGCACACCCAAAGGATATAAATATTTATTTGACCCGGGTCATTCATAAACAACAAATAGCAAATGCAGTGAGCAACAACGCCGAATATTGATGAGCCGATATAAATCTGTTTCAGGTCAAATTTTTTACGCAAAATCGGGAAAACGATCATAGCGGGTACCATACCGGCACCTATAGCAACAGTTAATGTTGTAAGGATAGTTCCGCGAGGAATCCAGAAGCCACCTGCCTTATAAGCGGCTACAACATCGTTTGTCGCGGCAAGGACATCAAAATCCGTATATCCCTGAATTATGAGATAATTTGCTATATAGTCGGCAGAAATATTGGCAATTACCATAGTTGAACCGAGTATTGCCGCCGCTATTACAAGTAAGAGCAGTTTGTTTTGACCGACAACGTGAACAGTCTCTTTAAAAGTTGGCGTCGTTGTTGACGGCTCTATGCGCTCTTTGGTTGTAAAGAATGCAAGACTTGAAAGAAGTGCGCCTAAAACACCGAAGAGAACAGCACCGAAAAGGTATCCGCCGCGCAAGCCAAGCGAAGAATGGCGTAAAATCGGGATAAGAAGCGCAGGAAGTATTCCGCCGAATGTAGAACCCAAGCGACCGTTTGAAATAAACTGTGTGCGCTCTTTTTCATTCGGGGTTATAACCGAAGTAAGCCCCCAAAAAGGAACATCTTGTATCGTAAAGCAAACGCCCCAAAGCACGTATGTACAAGCGGCATATACCGTTGCCGCCGTGCTGCTGTGAAACGGCGCAATAAACAAAAGTATTGTCGACACACAAACCGGTATCGGAGAGAAAAGCAAATACGGACGCATTTTGCCCCACTTGCTTCGTGTTTTATCAACTATCATACCCATAATCGGGTCATTGAGAGCATCAAAAATACGACCGCCGAGTATAATACCGCTTGCGGTAACGGCATTCAGCTTTGCAACATCAACCAAAAAGACAAGATAAAACATTGTCATTATGGTGTATATTCCGCTTCTGCCGAATGCTGACAGCGGAAAACACAATTTCTCTTTTAAAGTTAAATATTTCTTTTCCATTCCCTAACTCCCTGTTATTTTTTTCTGACGAACAAAGCCGGCAGTATTTTGGGCTTTTTCTCCCCTGCTTTTATCATCTCATTTATAAGCATCTCTCTGAGTTCGGCTCTCACAGCCGAATATTGCGGAGATTTAATAAGATTGTTCTTTTCTATAGGGTCAACCGAGAGATCATACAAATAATCTTCAAAATAAACATTTGAATTGTATGCAACGTACCCCGTTGGCGCAAGCGTTCTGACCGAATACTTATATTTTTTTGTGCGTATGGCTCTTCCGCACTGGCTTTCGCTTATTTGAACAAATACGCAGTCGCGTTCCTCATTTTCACGAATTTCCTTGAGCAGCGATACACCCGAATAGCTTTTCGGTATCGGGATTCCCGCAATATCAAGCAGCGTCGGCGGAAGATCGATAAGGCTTACGAGACGTTCATCGGTAATGCCGCCTTTAAACATTCCGCCGCTGATTATAAGCGGCGTGTGAATTGCACTGTCATGACAACTTCTCTTATATTCGAGATTGCGTGTCTTGAAATGCGAACCGTGATCGCTTGTATAAACTATTACGGTATTATCGTAAAGTCCTTTTTCTTTCAGCTTTTTGACAAGTCTGCCGACATTATCATCAAGCCTGTTTATAGCCGCTATGTAATCGGGGTACATCTCATTATAGTCACCCGGCAAAAATGACAAATCGGGCGGTATGGGATAGTTTTTAAAGCGGTCTACGGTATCTTTCGGTCCTTCATAGCAATGGTGGTCATTTTGATGATGCGGTTCAATATGTGAAACAAACATAAAAAACGGTTTGTCGGAAGTCTTTTGGTCAAGATATTGAAGTGCAAAATCATTTATACAGTCTGCGCGATATCCCTTAAAATCCACTTTTCTGTTTTCATCGTCAAAAACATAGCCGTCGTAACCGTGCGAAGTAAACTCAAGCACATCGGCAGCGCGCCACCAATCTTTGTATCCGCCGCGCAAATCTGACGGCACAGCACTTTTTTCGCAATGAAATCCAACATTCGGAAGTCTGTCGGATGCGAGATGCCACTTGCCGACATAGGCTGTTTCGTAACCTGCATCATTAAAATATTCTGCAAGCGGCTTTATGTCTTTCGGCAACGGTATTCCATTCCAATAACAACGATTTTGCGTAGCGTAAAGACCTGTCTGAAGGCAAGCTCGCGCAGGACCGCAAACAGGCTGGCAAGTATAGGAATTTGTAAAATTCACACCGTTTTCGGCAAGCTTCATAAGATTCGGCGTTACCGTTTCGTTGACCGTATCCCATCTTTGCTGATCACTGAAATAAAAAATAATATTCGGCTTCATCAACTATCCTCCGTTATATAAATGACGTAACAGCATTATACAAAGACAACGCCGCGACTGATGATACTGCTATTGTAAATGTAATTTTTATTGCTTTTTCGTTGCATTTTCTGTTTAGTATGGAACCTATAAATCCGCCTATAACTGCCATTGGAATAATTACAAGAAGAACTTTCATATCAAATCCGGCAAAACCCGTTTTTATGTAAGTTGATATAATGTTTGCACACTGCGAGAAAAAAATTACCGCAACGGAATAGACCGCAGCATCTCTCATTGTAAAAGAAAACATAAGCGTTAAAAAAGCCACATTTATAGGACCGCCGCCGATGCCCAAAAATGCCGCCGCAGTGCCGAGCAATAGTCCCGACAACAAAATTGCAAAAGGATTTTTAACGTGGAATGTCTTGAAGTTGCCCGATACAAAAATTATAACGCCGACCAAAAAAACAGTCAGTACGGTTGATTGTATGCCTCTGACCGTGTCGGGTGTAGATGATATGCCGAGCGCATAATTAAACAGATAATTTCCAAGCAGACCGCCGCCTACCGAACCTAAAGCGACTAACAATACAATAGACGGTTTAATAGGAGTTTTCTTTACAATATGTCTGGTCGTGGAAGTTATTGACATTGCAAAAACCGCACATGAAGAAAAAAACGAAATTTCGGTAAGCGAATGTGCATTTATAACATCAAGCACGGGTTTTATTATTACTCCGCCGCCAAGCCCGACAAAAGAACCGAGAAGAGTTGCCAAAAAAACAACAAAACCATATAAAATTAAAACCATTTTCAAAACCTCTTTTGTATTGTAACACAAAAAAGTGTATTGCACAATTGTTGATTATAAAAAAATAAGCGATTGTAAAACTGAACAACCGCTTATTTTAATTATTTGTAACTGTTGTTTATGCTTTTTCTTCTGCAATCGCATTTATATTCTTTTCCATAAGGTCAAAGAACTTCTCAACAATGGTCTTGTCTTTTTCGTTTCCCCTGACGCACATTGACAATGTGAGTTCACCGTTAAGAGATGTAGCCGAAAGCAAAACATACGGCTTGTATTTTACTGCACCGGTCATAAATCCGTCAAACGGCTTATGGCCGTTAAGCGCAAGCTTATTGCCGTCTAACAGTCCTATATTGCTCATGGCAAGCAAAGGATTTGAATATCCTATTTTTATAATCTCTTCGGATGCGGAATGCGGTAAAATATTGTAGCCGAGACTGAGCAGCGGCAGTCCGTAAAGCCCCATAAATTTATCGGCTTTATTTTTTTCGGCACTTCTTTTAACATATTCAAGTGTATCGAAAATATCGGTTCCTCTCTCGGGCACCGTACACTGCATAAATGCAGTTTGGTTTGTAACTCCGAGATCGTCAGTTTCTTTTAAATGACGCCTTAAATCCACAGCGCACGAAATTGTAACTTCCTCGCTCACGCTGTACCCTGCCAGCTCATACAAACTGAAAAAGTATGCCGCCAAAAGCGAATCGTTGATTGTTGCACCGTGCTTTTTGCCAACATTTTTTAATTTGATAAAAGTTTCGTTATTTATTTTTCTGCGAGCAATAAAGGATTTATCCTGGATACTGTTCGGTGTGAGAGGAAACTTATGCGTGTCTCTGTCCGAAACGTTTTTATACAGGTTTTTAGCCATTCTCTGTTCACGGAGAGTAAAATCTCTGTATACCTCTGTGTAAGCGCGCGAGCCTGTTTTGAGGTCTATCGGGCTTATGCCTTTTTCCACATAGTCATTGTAATTTTTACAAAGAGCATTCATAAAATATTTTAAGTCTCCGCCATCCATACACATATGGTTTTCAACTATGCACAGCGTGGACTTGCCGTCTTTGAAAAACACGGCTGCTTTCATCTGTATATCGCTTTCGGGCGGTATATACTGAGTTAAGAATTTATCTACTGCTGCCGGCAGATTCTCCGGATACTCCACAGTAAGAACATCGTTAATATTGTAATCTTTTACAAGCCAATACGGTCTTATATGATTATCAACAAAGCTCGAATGAAGTACAGGCGCCTTTTCAAAGAAACAAATCAAAACGGTTTTAAGGGCGTCAATATCAATTTCAAAATCGTAATGAAGTTCAACGTGAACCATACGATCATTAAAGTCTCTGAAAAGATAATGCATTTTATCCCAAAGTTCTGCATTTAATTTCCTTTCCATTGATCATCAACCTCCCCTACTTCAAAATTCTTGTTTCTGGCTACGGCAATTACCACAACAATTATATCCAAGGCCACGGAAGCTACCATAATAAGCCAACCGGGATTCCAACTTACTGCTCCCAAAATCCCAAGAATAACATATATCATAGCCGCAACTGCGGGAATATATAAAAGATAATTGATTATAGCAAATTTTTGGTGAGTAACCGCAGAGAAGACGGCATCTCCGATAAACATAAGCCCTATTGCACCGAGGAATATAAGATAGCTGTTCATGATGTACAAAGCGGTTCTGCACACAAGAAATGCAAAAACAGCCGTCAACATAACGGAAAAGGCAACAAGGATGCGGGATATCGGATATAAACGCTTTTTGGCGGTAAATACAGTCAAACGCATAAAATGGTAAATTATAAGTGCAGTAATTCCACCCTCCATAATAAGCCAGCTATGTACCCAATTTTTTGATAAGAAGCTGTAAGTGAGATACACAACCGTCAAGAGCAAAATATATGCCAACGAAAGCACCGTATTCAGGTAATGTCTCCTTTTTGAGCGTCTTTTGATTTCCAATTGCTTTTCATATTCGCGAAAGCCCTCGACGGGCTCCGGAAATTCGCTTAAAGTCAAATCAAAAATAACTTTTTCATCTTTAAGACCAGAGCGCTGCAAACTGTTTGCCGTATCAAGCATATTGTTAAGCAACTCTTTTTTATACCGATACATATCATCGGTATCTGTTTTTTGGTCAAAGCAACTGTCGATATAATCTGCAAAATTTTTCATTTTGACCTCCCTTGATATATTCTGATAATAAGATAACATAAAATAACATTATGTTCAATGTTTTTCGGTTAATTACGCTTACATTATAATCAGATTTTATTCTTGCGCTTTTAAGTTTTCGTGATATAATAAATATGTTACTTCGGAGGCATAGCTCAGTTGGTTAGAGCGCACGGTTCACATCCGTGAGGTCGAGGGTTCAAATCCCCCTGTCTCTACCAGGAAAAGGACTTGTTGAAAAACAAGTCCTTTTTTCAATGAAATCGCCTACGCAAATAAAATCTTTCCCTTGCCAAAATAATCTTTATAACAATATAACAATACGAATACGGATTACTTTGTTTCTTTCGCGTAAACCTCTTTTGCCATGTTAAATGCCGCCCAAGCCTTTGGCCAACCTGCATAAAAAGCGGCATGGGTTATTATTTCTGCCATTTCTTCGGCGGTAACACCGTTCTTTTTTGCATTTTCGAGATGATATTTAAATGAGCCGTCAACAAGTCCCTGAGACATAAGAGAAACTACGGTAACAATGCTTCTGTCACGAAGTGAAAGTTCATTTTCTCTGCTCCAAACTTCTCCGAACAATACATCATCATTAAGCTCTGCAAATTTCGGAGCAAACTCTCCTAAAGCATCTCTGCCGGCTGTCTGTTTAACCATAATAAAATCTCCTTTCAGTTATAAATCAAGTTTACACCTTAGAGTTAACTCTAAGTCAATGCTTTTTTACGGTTTATCTTTAAATATCGCTTTTTTCTTCTTCTCTGCCAATAAGCATAAGAGTAAAATCAAAGGGAATACAATTGCCGACAAAATACCTATGTGAAGATTGTTGTTGAATTTCCCCGAAACCAAGCCCGCAAGAGTAGGACCTCCCGAACATCCCAGATCACCTGCAAGAGCCAGCATTGCAAACATAACCGTTCCGCCTCTTTTGATGGCTGCCGAAGATTTGCTAAATGTACCGGGCCATAAGATGCCGACGGAAAATCCACATAGTGCACAGCCGATAAGACCGATTACCGGAACGGGTATCAACGCAATGCAGAGGTATGAAATAACGCAAAGACTCGCAGAAAAAAACATACACTTATTGAGATTTAATTTATCGCCGAATTTGCCGTATAACAAACGTGAAGTTCCCATGAGAGCGGCAAAAGCGAGCGGTCCTGCAAGATCGCCGACGGTTTTGCTGACACCGAGTCCCTGTTCCGCAAATGTTGACGCCCATTGACTTACCGCCTGTTCGCTGGCTCCGGAACAGATCATCATTATCATCATTAACCAAAAAATCTTATTGCGGCAAAGTTCTTTAAGCGTTAAACCTTTTTCCCCTTCTTTGTGCAAAGAATATATTGGAACTTGTGTAAAAAACACAGCGTTTACTATAGGAATAATCGCCCAAATTATTGCTAACAATTTCCAATTTGATATACCGAAAGCCATAAAAAACAACGTTGATAGCAAAACCACCGCCATATGACCCCAGCAGTAAAATGAATGAAGTAAACTCATAGTTTTTTCTTTGTTGTCGGTGGGACACGCCTCTATTATAGGGCTAACCAAAACCTCAAGCATGCCGCCGCCGACGGCATATATGATAACGGCTGTTAAGAGCCCGACAAACGGTGATGCAAAAGCCTCGGGAAGTACAGTTAACAAAATAAGACCGACCGCAGCAAAAACGTGCGACATTACCGCCGATGCCCGATAACCGATTTTGTCGATAAATCCTGCCGACAAGAGGTCAATCAGTAATTGTATGACAAAGTTAACCGTAATCAGAGCGGTTATCTGAGATAACGGTATGTCATATGTTTTTTGAAACGTCACAAATAAAAGCGGCACAAAATTATTAACAATTGCTTGCACAATATACCCTGTAAAGCAGGCATACATCGTTGATTTATAACTTTTTTTCATTGTTCCTAACCTCAAAAAAATCTTTTTACATTTTATACTAAAAGTGCAAATAAATCAATAACGTACATGACGAAAAATCCCGACAGAGTTTCATTCTGTCGGGATTAAATGTTTATTGTGTTATAAAATCAAAGCTTCATGGCTACGTCCCAGGCACGCCATATAACGGTACGTAAGTTACCGACATGGTCCGCGTCACCGACCAAATGGACATTTTTGCTCTCCGGGAACAATGGCATTGAATGATAACCTACAGACAAAATAACAGAATCTGCGGCTATTTTTTGTGTTTTACCGTCACTTGTTTCAACAGTCACTCCGTCCTTTAATATCTCTTTAACCTTTGTATTAAGATAAACAGGAGCATTTTTGTATTTTAACATTTCTCTGAGGAACGATGAATTGGCCAGGCAAACACCCTTAACTGCTATAAGGTCATTTTTCATCTCAATAACAGTCGGCTTTTTGCCCTTGAGGATTAAGTCGTAAGCAATTTCACAGCCGGTTAAACCACCGCCGATAATCGCAACATTTTCCCCTACATCTTTGCCGTCGAGATATGCTGTTGCATCCATTGCATACTCAATTCCCGGAATCGGAGGTTTATTAGCTGCAGAGCCGGTGGCAACAATAATCTCATCAGCGGAAATATCAGAAAATCTCTTAATCTCACTGTTAAGCTTAACTGTTACAGATGATTTTTCAATTGCACGTCTGTACCACTCAATCAAATCACGGTCTTTTTCTTTAAATGAAGGTGCGGCAGCCTCTATAAATATACCGCCGAGCCTATCAGTCTTTTCATACAGTGTAACGGCATGACCGCGCGCAGCGGCAACTAATGCGGCTTCCATACCTCCTATACCGCCGCCGATAACTGCAACTGATTTTGAAACTCTTGCAGGAACAATTTTATATTTCTTTGACTGCATTGTCATCGGATTAAGCGCACAACGTGACATATTTGAAGTGTCGTCCATATCCTGAACATTCGGTACACCCTCATAATGTGCCATATTAAAGCAGGCATTATGGCAGCAGATACACGGCTTAATATCTTCTTCTCTGTCTTCCATCAGTTTTGTAACCCATGCCGGATCTGTAAGGAATTGTCTTGCAAAACCAACAGCGTCAATTTTGTTTTCGCTGACAGCCTTTGCTCCCTCAGAGGGTGTCATTCTGCCTGCGCAAACAACAGGAATATCAACAAATTTCTTTATGTGTTCTACATCTTTCAGGTTGCAGTTTTCAGGCATATATCCCGGAGGATGTGCCCAATACCAAGCATCGTATGTACCGTTGTCGCAGTTGAGCATATCATAACCTGCATCCTGCAAATATTTTGCGGCACGCTCCGATTCTTCCATGTCTCTGCCGACTTCCGTATACTCTTCACCGGGCAAAGCACCTTGGCGGAATCCCTTAGTCTTTGAAACAACCGAATATCTGAGGGAAACCGGGAATTCTTCTCCGCATGCCCTTTTTACGGCTTTTACTATTTCAACGGGGAAACGGTAGCGGTTTTCAAAAGAACCGCCGTATTCGTCGGTACGCTGATTGGTGTATTTCATTGTGAACTGATCAAGCAAATAGCCCTCGTGCACCGCATGAATTTCAACGCCGTCCACACCTGCATCCTTACACAATTTGGCTGTTCTCGCGAAAGCATCAATCATCTCGTCGATTTCTTTAATTGTTAAAGCTCTCGACGGAACTTTATCACTCCACCTGTTTGGATTCGGAGAAGCGCTTGCACAAAGGTATTCAACATCAAGGATAGGCTTTGCAAGCACACGTAAAGCTTTGTTGCAATATATCTTTTCCATAAGGTCATTTACTGCCATAGAGCGACCGAACCCTGCCGTTAACTGTATAAAAAGCTTTGCGCCGGTCTTATGATACTCTTCCATAAAAGCTTTAAGCTGTTTGAATTTTCCTGTATTCTGATACAACCACTTACCGCCGAATGTATCGCGGATTGGAGCAATACCGGGCAAAATTAAACCGACATTGTTTTTTGCTCTTTCAAGCAAAAAGTTTGCGGCCTCTTTATCAAAATGGTTAGGTTCCATCCAACCGAATATTGACGTACCGCCCATGGAACATTGAACAATACGGTTTTTGATTTCGACGTTACCTATGTGCCACGGCGTAAACAACGCCTCATATTCTTGTTTCATATTATCACCGTCCTATAAAATTTGACAATCGTTATTCAACCGTGACAAGTCCGTCATCACCGATTGAAACCGTCATACCGTCCTTGACATAGTCAAGAAATTCATCACCGAGCATATCAACTACCGGCATAGAAGCATTTGTCCAATTTGCCGCAAGTATCGCACCGGAGGCTGCAAGTGAATCAATCGGCTTAGAGAACAACATACAAGCAGGTTGCTTTGAAAGAGCACAGGCTGCATAAAGTACCATTCCGCCGGTTGTTGAACCGATTGTCTCCGGCAAGCAAAGCGCTTTGCCAATCATGGGCTTTTTATAAATATCGCTGTTGTTTTGATCGCCGCACTTAACCTGTTTATCTCCGAACATCAAAGCCATTTGAAAACTTGCAAGGGTATTAAAACCGCCGTGTGAAACTAAGGCTTCGGCTTTAACTTTGCCCGGAGTAACAACGCGACCTTTAAATGATTTACTCATCTTATTTACCCTCCTTTGTTATAATGCGTACAATTTCGTCATCCGAATAAAATTTTGCGCTTGTATATGTACGAAGCTTATTTGAAGAAGTAATAACAGGCATCTTCTTTGATAACGGATTGTTCATATACATAAGCGGGCAAATATAACTCAATATGACTCCGGTCTTTTTAAGGCGCTCGGCGTATTCGGTTTTGTTAAACTCTTCAATAACATCCGGAGCGGACGTGAATACCGTCGGAACAAGAACCTTCTTATTTCCCGACTCCTTTAAGCCGTTTTCAACGCGTTCCGTCCACATTTCAAGCTGTTTTAATGTCATATGCGGACATCCCATAAAGCAAAGCTTAGGCGTTGCATTCGGATCTTTCCAAATGCACGGATAACTGTTTTTAACACGTTCAAGCTCCGCATCGTCAATAATATATGTAGGCGCGTTATCCCTTAAAAGCTTTTCACCGTAATCAACGGCTTCCGGCGTCAGGTTTTCAATATGATACAGACCGACAGAGCCGTTGGACGCCGTTGCGGCGCCGAAATCCTTGAGATAAGCACAAGCTTCGTCATTCAGCTCATTTCCTATCCATTTATCAAGTCCCTTGATATAAGGTACTTTTTCCATTACCTTCATACCGATGGCAGAACCAAGTATCTGAGCCTCAGGTTTTTTTGAGGTTTTAATCTCTACTATCCAATCGGCCTTTCTGCCGTCATCGGTAAGCAAACCGAATTCGGGCACAAAACCGGCAATAGAGCCCATAAGTTCAATAATGCCAGAATTTCTGTTGCATCTTGCTCCGAGAACGCTGTTAGCATATACAACAGCCGAGGACTCAGCCCAAGATAAAATTTCGCCGCGTTTCGGAGTATTACCGACCTCAGGAAGATAACAGGCGCACGTATATGCCTTATCACCCATCAATCCAAAGCGCTTGAGCTGTGACTCATATCGTTCTTGCTGACTGTACATAAACTTAAATACAACATCCTGCAAAAATGATGACGGCACGTTTTTATCAAGCGGTCTCGGGTCGGCCGAAAACGGCTGCTTGCTGACAGCACCGGCTTCAAGAAGAGTATCATACAGCTCATATATCGGCTTCATAACCCCTATTCCGAAGCTGATAACAGTATGCCCGTACTTGCTTGTAACGGGAACCATGCGCTCTGCGCAGAAGGCTTCACCGTACATAACAAGAGTTTTCATAACCTTTGCCATGGTTTCGCCTTTTTCTCCGTCCAAAAGCGCTTGTTGCTCTTTTGTCAAAACCATAAATAACAACCCCTTTTTATGTTTTTTGTGTAAGCAAATAATATAAAATATAATTACTTTACATAAACATTTTGTTAATTGTATCACAAACAATTACCGGTTTCAATACAAAACACAAAAAACACCGACAAAACAGAATAGAAAAAATGCCGATATGTCAATGAAGAATTTTCAATAGTATTAATTGATTTTTAGCTTTACATATGCGTAAAATGCCGAAAATTTCCAAAATATGCGAATTGGGTTTATTATTTGCAGGTAAAATGATATACTAAAAACGTAATGTTGTATAAAACAAGTACAACAACTGACATTGAAAGGATGAATCAAATGAACACATACGGATTTACAAAAAAGATAGCCTTAGTCGGCACCGGTTTTGTAGGAATGAGTTTTGCATATGCCATGCTCTGTGAAAGCGTTTGCGACGAGCTTGTGCTGATTGATGTAAATAAGCAAAAAGCAGAGGGAGAGGCCATGGACCTTAACCACGGTTTATCTTTTGCAAAAACAAATATGAAAATTTACGCAGGTTCTTACACGGATTGCAGAGATGCCGATATAGTAGTTATATGCGCCGGTGTCGGTCAAAAACCGGGTGAAGACAGACTTTCTTTGCTTCAGCGAAATACCGAAGTCTTTAAAACGATAATATCCCCAATAATTTATTCTGGATTTAACGGCATTTTCCTTGTTGCAACCAACCCTGTTGACATTATGACCAAGATTACGTGGCAGCTTTCCGGATTCGATTGCAAAAAGGTTATAGGCACAGGTACTACACTTGACACGGCGCGACTTCGTTACCTTCTCGGCGACTATTTTAATGTCGATCCCAAAAATGTTCATGCATATGTTATCGGTGAGCACGGAGACAGCGAAATGGTACCGTGGTCACAGGCTTTTGTCGGAACAAAGAGCATAACAAGCATAGTTGAAAAGAATCCTGACAGATTTAAGCTTTCCGATCTTGATGAAATAGCTAAAGATGTCACAGGAGCCGCGCAGAAAATCATAGAAGCAAAAAAAGCCACCTATTACGGAATAGGAATGGCTTTGGTAAGAATAGTAAAAGCTATATTCGGCGACGAAAAAAGCGTCTTAACTGTTTCTTCAATGTTCCGCGGAGAATATGACATCAACGGAGTTTATGCGGGTATACCGAGCATTATAGGAAGAGACGGCGTCAGAGAAATAGTTACGCTTGATATAACCGATGAAGAAGAAAAGAAGCTCAAGGAATCCTGTGAACTTCTCAAAAAAGCAAGTGAAGGTATTAAAATCTGATCAGATTTCGCGTACCGTTTGAAACGTATAACCGTTATTGGTTAAATATTCAATATCATTGATTGCCGCAGCGGCGCCGTTAACTGTTGAGTACATGGCGTCCTCGGCAATTTTTGTTTCAATACCGGTTTCATTTTCAACAAGTTTATCCATCCCCCACAAAAGAGATGTGCCGCCTGTCAACATAACGCCGTTATCCGAAATATCGCCGACAAGCTCAGGCGGAGTTTTTTCCAATACATCCTTAATGCCCTGAATCATCATATTTATTTGCTCACTTATCGAGTCGAAAATTTCGGTTGATGTGACTTCAAAGGATATAGGCATATTGTCAAGACAACTTTTTCCGGAAGCTATGACCGCAAGCTCCTCTTCGCGCGGAATTGCACTTCCCAAGCAAATTTTAAGTCTTTCGGCAGTTTGCGGACCTATTAAAATATCGCGGTTTTTCTTTAAATAACGCATTATAGCCTCATCAATTGAAATTCCGCCGATTTTCAGCGATTTTGCCACGGCAATACTGCCCATGGTTACAACCGATACATCGATTGAGCCACCGCCCATATTTACAAGCAATCTGCCGGAAAGCGAGTCGTTTTTAATTCCGATACCGACGGCAGAAGCAAGTGACTCCTCAATCAGGCAAGCGCGCCCGGCACCGGCTGCGGTAACAACATCGAGGAAAGTACGTCTTTCAAGCCCCGTAGCTCCGCTCGGAATTGATATTACAACATTCGGTTTTATTACACTGTTTTTTAAAATCTTTTGTAAATAGTACTTCAGTATATGCTCCGCCATAGTGTAATTTGAGATAATTCCACCTACAATCGGACTTATAACCTCAATACTGTCGTCTGTTCTGCCGTTTATGGTGTATGCCGCATTGCCTATCGCTATCGGTATACCGGTTTCAACATCAACAGCTATCATTGTCGGCTCATCAAGAATGACACCTTTTCCCTGAACATATAATTCGGTTGAAGAAGAACCGAAATCAATAGCAATGTTTGTTCCTATCATTCTTAATCACCTGCCTCAATTCATTATTAGTTATTTTATCACAGCGAATAAAAAAAGTAAATTAAAAACGAACACAAATTCACAGAAAAAGCCCGATGCTACAGCACCGGGCTTTAAACATTTAAAATTACAGCAAAGAATTTTCTTCGATAACATCGATGCCGTTTTCCTTAAGGTGTTTGCATGCTTTTTCGTTATTGTCAACTCTGAAAATAACATAGGCATGACCCTCCTCCGGAGTTAAAAATGCATATGCATATTCAACATTTTCCCCGGCATAGGAAAGAAGTTTAACAACTTTGGCAAAAGCACCGGTAACATCCGGAATAGAAATTCCGACAACCTCTGTTATCGAGACGGCAACGCCGTGATCTTTCAATACCTTTTCCGCTTTATCGGTGTCCGATACAATAAGTCTCAAAATGCCGAAATCCGTTGTATCGGCAATTGAAAAAGCACGGATACTTATTCCGCCGTCAGCCAAAAAGCCTGTAATATCGGCAAGCCTGCCGGGTTTGTTTTCAACAAAAACTGAGATCTGCTTAATTGCCATAACATTTGCCTCCTTAAATATGTCTGTTATCTATAACTCTTACTGCCTTGCCCTCCGAACGAGGAAGAGAGCGAGGTTCAACAAGCTTAATAATTGCGGAAATACCGAGAGTTGCATGCATTGCATCCTTTATTTTCTTCTCCTGCTCTTCAATAACACGAACAGAATCCGAGAAAAGTGCATCCGACATCTCAATTTTAACCGTCATTACATCAAGATTGTTCTTACGGTCAACCACTATTTGGTAATTCGGTTCCATACCGAGCGAAAGTATAACATGCTCTATCTGTGACGGGAAAACATTAACGCCCCTTATTATGAGCATATCGTCGCATCTTCCCTTGGGTTTCAGCATTTTTACAAGCGTTCTTCCGCAGCCGCATTTTTCATGTGTAAGAGCTGAAATATCATGTGTTCTGTATCGTACCAAAGGAAGAGCCTCTTTGCCGATGCAAGTAAACACAAGCTCACCGAATACGCCGTCGGGTAAAACTTCGAGTGTATCCGGATCGATAATTTCGGGATAGAAATAATCTTCGTTAATGTGCATACCCTTTTGCTCGGAACATTCAAAAGCAACACCGGGACCTGCAATCTCAGAAAGGCCGTAAATATCATAAGCTTTAATATTAAGCGACTTTTCAATTTCCTTTCGCATATTTTCGCTCCACGCCTCTGCGCCGAAAATGCCGGCTCTCAAAGGCAGTTTGGCAGAATCAATACCGGCGGCTTTCAGTGATTCGCCGATATACATAGCATATGACGGAGTGCAGCATATAATATCAGAGCCGAAGTCCTGTAAAATCTGCATCTGTCTGTTAGTATTGCCTGATGACACGGGAATTGCCGTTGCACCGAGTTTTTCCGCTGCATAATGAAGACCGAGACCTCCCGTAAAAAGACCATAGCCGTAAGAAATGTGTATATAGTCACCCTGAGTGGCACCTGCAGCCGCCAATGCTCTTGCGGCACTTTCACTCCAAATGGAAATGTCGTGTTTGGTATAACCCACAACAGTCTGCTTGCCGGTAGTACCCGAAGAAGCATGAACTCGCACAAGCTTTTCTTTCGGAACGGCAAAAAGACCGAAAGGATAGTTATCACGAAGATCCTGTTTAATTGTAAAAGGCAACTTGGTTATATCTGCTATTGATTTAATATCACCCGGTAAAAGACCGATTTCATCAAACTTCTGTTTATAAAACGGTACGTGTTTATAGCAGTTTTCAACCATTTTAATAAGTCTTGCCGACTGTATAGCAGTGAGATAGTCCCTTGAAGCCGTTTCAATATCCGGTGTGAAATAATTTTGCATTTGAATCTCTCCATTCTTATTTTACTTATTATAATTGTAACCGAGCTCAAATGCCTTGAGATTCATCTCAAGAAATTTCTCAGGTACAGTGCTTTTAAGCGCATCAATCCACACTTCACGATCCAAATCCATATGCGATGCCATAACTCCGATAAGAACGACATTTACCGCTTTTGCAGACCCTGCCGATACTGCCAAAGAAAGCGCATCAAGGCTCGTGGTTTTTGCACCGGCTTTGTTTATAGCCTCAAGCACACCGTCGGGATAAACCGAATTGCCGATTATTACAGACATCGGGTCAATTTTTTGAGTATTGATTATAAGCGTTCCGTCTTTTTTAAGATAAGGAAGCCATCTTGCGGCTTCAAGCTGCTCAAATGCGAGGATTAAATCGGCTTCACCCTCATTAACTATTGGTGAATTAACTTTTGAACCGTATTTTACATAAGTAACAACCGAACCGCCGCGCTGACTCATACCGTGTACTTCTGAGACCTTAACGTCGAAACCGTTGCTTACAAGTGCCGCGCCGAGTATTCTACTGGCAAGAAGAGTGCCCTGACCGCCTACTCCAACAATCATAATACTTTTTGTTTCCATGTTATTTGCCCTCCTCTATTGCGTCAAATTTGCAAAGTTGGCTGCAAACATTACAGCCTACGCACTGTGTAAAGTCGATTTCTGACTTTCCGTCTTTTATACTGATAGCCGGGCATCCTATTTTCATACACATTTTACAACCGACGCATTTATCTTTGTTGATCTTAAGCGGAGGATTATGTTTAACATATTTTAAAAGAGCACAAGGTCTTCTTGAAATTACAACAGATGGTTCGTCTGCAGCAACTTCCTCACGGATTACATCTTCACATTCTTTAAGGTTATACGGGTCTACCACTCTGACTCTGTCAATACCGACAGCCTTTGCAAGAAGCTCTAAGCTGACTGCGGTAGTTGGGTCACCCTTAATTGTTTTTCCGGTAGTCGGATTGTCCTGGTGACCGGTCATACCCGTAATGCTGTTATCAAGTATGATAACGGTTGAGTTACTTTGATTATACGCAATATCGATAAGACCGGTAATGCCTGAATGAATAAATGTTGAATCGCCGATAACCGCTACCGAGTTCTTACAGTTGCTTTCATCAGCCTTATTCCTGCCGTGAAGCGCAGACACCGAAGCGCCCATACAAACACAGGTATCCATCATACCGATAGGCGGAAGTGCGCCGAGAGTATAGCAGCCTATATCGCCGCTTACCGTCAATTTTAATTTTTTCAGCGCATAATAAAGACCTCTGTGAGGACAACCGGCACAAAGCACGGGCGGACGTGCGGGAATATCAATATTCGCTTTCATAGTCGGCTTTGTTTCACCGAAAATGACTTTTGCTATAAGGTTTTGTGAGTATTCGCCCTGTAATGTGAATGCGTCTTTACCTATAATATCTATTCCTAATTGCTTGCAATGCTCCTCAATAAACGGGTCAAGCTCTTCAAGAACATAGACCTTATCACAGCTATCGGCAAAATTCTTAATAAGTTCAATCGGAAGCGGATATACACAGCCGAGTTTAAGATATGAAACTCGGTCACCCAAAGCGTCTTTTGCATATTGATAGCAAATGCCGGAAGCAATAACTCCGATTTTCTTATCGTTATATTCAACGGTATTTATAGAGGCGGTTTCAGCCCATTCGCGCTCTGCAACCATTCTGTCCTCTACAACAATATGTCTTTTCTTTGCCATGGCAGGCATCATAACATATTTACCCGGATTTTTAACATATTCCTTAACGCCTATATCGTTTCTTTCACCGATATTAACTATGCTCCTTGAATGGGCAACTCTTGTTGTCAATCTTAATATGACGGGAGTATCAAACTTTTCCGAAAGCTCATAAGCAGCTTTGGCATACTCGAGACATTCCTCGGAGTCAGACGGTTCAAGCATCATTATTTTAGCAGCTTTTGCGTAATGACGGCTGTCTTGTTCATTCTGTGAGGAATGCATACCGGGATCATCTGCAACAGCTATAACCATACCTGCATTAACACCTGTATAAGAAGCGGTAAACAGCGGATCGGCAGCTACATTAAGCCCAACGTGTTTCATACCGCAGAAAGAACGTGCGCCGGCGATAGATGAACCGACAGCAACCTCCATGGCTACTTTTTCGTTAGGAGCCCATTCACTGTAAACATCATCATATTTTGCGATGCATTCCGTTATTTCTGTACTTGGCGTACCGGGATAACTTGAAGCTACCCTAAGGCCGCCCTCGTAAAGTCCGCGGGCAACAGCCTCGTTACCGATTAAAAGTTTTTTACTCATTATTTCACCCCAAATTAGTCTTTTTCGTGTCTTAAATCTATAACTCTTTTTGCTTTGCCGACAAATCTCTCAATTGTCATCGGCTCAACAATGCTGACCTTGCACTGAATGCCGAGAACCGTATGAAGATTATGTTTTATGGAATTCTGAAGATCCTGAATCATACCGAAGCTTTCAAGAAGAGAATTATCGGAAAGCTCAACCTGAACTTCAAGAGTATCCGCAAAGCCTTCTCTTCTGACGATAAGTTGATAATGCGGACTGACATTTTTCATTCCGACAAGTACGCTCTCAATTTGTGACGGGAATACGTTAACTCCGCGTATTTTAAGCATATCGTCGCTTCTGCCCTTAATTTTTTCCATCCTCGCAAATGTTCTTCCGCATTTGCAAGGTTCATATATAACATTGGAAATGTCTCTTGTTCTGTACCTCAATAACGGGAAGGCTTCTTTGGAAAGCGGCGTTACAATAAGTTCGCCGTCCTCACCCTCGTCAACGGGTTCAAGCGTTTCCGGGTCAACAACCTCAACAAGGAAATGATCCTCGTTAATGTGAAGGCCGCATCTCTCGGTACATTCACCCGAAACACCGGGACCTATAAGCTCGCTCATTCCGTAGTTATCGGTTGCAAAAAGCCCCCAGCCTTTTTCAATTTGTGTTCTCATTTCCGGTGTGCATCCTTCGGAACCGAAAAGACCGAGACGCAGATGATAATCACTCATTGGATATTCGAGTTTTTTCGCGGTTTCTGCCATATAAAGAGCATACGAAGGCGTAGCTACAAGCGCGGTGGTCTTAAAATCGCGCATAAACATAAGAGCTTTTTTCGTATTGCCGCTCGAATTCGGAACAACGGTACATCCTATTTTTTCAAGACCGCAATGAAGCCCGAGAGCACCGGTAAACATACCGTAACCGAAAGAAATCTGAACTATATCTTCTTTTGTTGCCCCTGCCGCTACGGCAAGACGAGCAACACAATCCGACCACATATCAAGGTCATTTTTTGTATACCCTACAACGGTCGGTTTACCAGTAGTGCCGGATGAAGCATGGATTCTGACAATATCGCTCATGGGCACCGCAAACATCCCGAACGGATAATTGTCTCGCAAATCTGCCTTGGTTGTAGGAGGTATGTACTTAATATCAGAAAGAGACTTGATTTTATCAGCCGTAACATGAGCTTCATCAAGCTTTTTTGTGTAGAAAGGAACATTACGATAACAATAATCTACCATATGACGAAGCTTTTCGAGCTGAAGAGCCTCAATATCCTTTCTTTTCATTGTTTCGACATCTTTTTGAAAAAACATTTTACCATTTCCAATCTTTTGAATTTATACAGACAACAAGCCGCAGTTATCAGCTGCGGCAGAATATATAAATTTGTTTAATTATAGCATAATTATTCGTTGTCTACAACACCATTATAAAAGAATTCGACATTTTCTTTATCTGCTTTATTTTTTGTGACAAAGCTTACAACAAGGCACATAATTATTGAAGCAATCATAGCTATGCACGCATAAAGCGGACCTTGTGCAAGTAATTTTAAAACAAGCCTGCCGGTTACACCGCAGAGGTTAAGTATTTTGCATCCGGCAGGAATTATCGCAATCATAAATCCGGTTATGATACCTGCCCATGCACCTTGCTTATTAAGCTTTTTACTGTACAGAGCGAGTACATACGGAGCAAGGAATGAGCCTGAGATTATGCCCCAAGAATAACTCATCATATCAAGTATCGGGGTCTTTGTATTTGCGACCACGTAAGAAAGTATAATAAACAGCACACAGAAAATTTTTGTAAGCCTGCTTTTTCCTTTATCGTCAATATCAGGCTTAAATTTCGTCGCAACAAGATCAATAGTAAGCGTAGAGCTTGCCGAAAGAGTTATGGAACAAAGCGTTGAAACCGACGCCGAAAGCAAAAGTACAATAATTATTCCGAGAAGTATTGACGGAAGTTTAGCGGCTTTAAGCATATTGGGGACAATATAATCGGCAGCCGGCATATCTACACCTACCGTAAAGAACCTATGGCACAGCGAACCGATAAAGTATCCTCCGCCCGCAACAAGTAACGCAAAAAAGGTTGATATAACAACTCCCCTTTTCGCCTGTTTGTCGTCCTTTATTCCAAAGTATTTCTGTATCATTTGCGGAAGTCCCCATGTGCCGAAGCTCGTCATAAGAACCGTTGCCATAAGCGAAACCCATTGTGAACCGTTTAATTTCGGCAGACCTGCGTCTTTATGTGCATATTCGATTAAGCCGTCAATTCCACCGACTTTATCGCATCTTACAATTGCAACTATCAGGAAAACAACACCGAACATCATTACAATACCCTGCACAAAATCAGCACGTGCCTGTACAAGATAGCCGCCGAGAGTTACCAAAAGTATTGCAAGGACGGCAATTATTATTAGAAAAATCGTATCATCTATTCCGAGCAAAACATCGGCAACGCTGGCAAGGCCGCTGTAAACCGATGCCGAATACGGAATAAGAAATACAAAAATGACCACAGCCGAAAAAATTCTCATGGCTCTGCTGTTATATCTTTTTTCAAAGAAATCCGGCATTGTATGTATTTTAAGTCTGCCGGAAATCTCGCGTGTTCTCCTCGCTAAAACGAGCCACGCGAGCAATGAGCCGAAAACAGCATTTCCGAGACCTGCAAGAATGCCCCAAAGTCCAAAACTAAGCCCGGTTTTGCCTGCATATCCCACAAACATTACAGCCGAAAAATACGCTGTTCCGTAAGACAATGCAGAAAGCCACGCGCCTGCATTTCTGCCGCCTACCGTTAAATCGGCAATGCTTTTTGCCTTTCTTCCTTCCACAACACCTATTACAACAAGACAAATTATGTATGCTGCAATGGTAATCCACAAAACGGTGTTATTTTCCATCTCTTCATCCCACTTTAATGATTTTATACTTTAAAGCTTTTATCTGTTAAAGCGTAATGGCATAATTATAACCTCTCAACCGAAATTAGTCAAGAGGTTATTTCGTTTATTATAAGCTTAACAGCCTTTCAGCGTTTCCTGACAATATTTTTTCTTCATCCCGCTCATTTAATCCGAGAGTTTTAATAAAGTTAACTTCATTAACGGAAGAGCTCCAAGGCATATCACTGCCGAATAAAATCCTATCGGGTGAATGTTTGTCGATAATTTCTTTTGCGTACCGCGGAGGCATTTTGCCCGATGAAAACGCGGTATCAAGATAAATATCGGTGCCGCAGAGAACATCGTAAACTTCTTTCCAAAGAAGATAGCCGCCAAAGTGAGCCGCAACTACCGGAGCATCACCGAAAACATCCAAAACTTTTAAAAGCATCGTCGGTGTGCAATGCACCGGCTCCGGAAAACCTATGTCAACACCGGCATGAAATACAGTAATGAAACCGAGTTCCGAAATCTTTTTATAAATCGGCAGCATTCGTTTTTCATCCACGAAAAAGCCTTGATAATCGGGATGAAGTTTAATTCCTTTTATTCCGGCCGCTTTTAACCTTTCCAATTCGTCGAAAACATCGGGGCTGTCGGGATGAACGCTTCCAAAAGGAATTATTCTGTCACTCTTAAGAAGCGAAACAGCGAAATCGTTAACGCTTTTTTGCTGATGAGTATTCGTAGAAATGTTCAGGGCAACCGCTTTGTCTATATCGTTTTTACTCAGAAACGATTCAAGACCGTCAACGGTTGCATCATAAACAGGCTCCATACCGCCTGAACCCGCAACAAGTTTAGGAAGAGCCTTAGCCGCAACTTTGTCGGGAAAAACATGAGTATGGAAATCTATAATCAAATAATCACCTCTTTCTGAATTGCTGTTTAAGTCGCTGATCCTTTGCGAGTATACGCTTGCGGAGCCTCAAAGATTCGGGAGTAACCTCCAAAAGTTCGTCATCTTTAATAAACTCCATGCATTGCTCAAGGCTGAGCACGGTATGAGGAACAAGGCGAAGTGCATCATCGGAGCCTGCCGCGCGGGTATTTGTCATTTGCTTCTTCTTGCAAACATTGCAGACAATATCCTCGTTTCGTGAGCTTTCACCGACAATCATACCTTCATAAACTTCAACACCGGGACCTATGAACAGGCGACCTCTGTCTTGTGTATTAAACAGACCGTAGCCTGTACTCTCGCCTGTTTCATGAGCTATTATCGAACCGCGCTCACGAGTTTCAATATCGCCCTTGTAAGGCTCATATCCCGAAAATACGTTATTCATAATGCCGTTGCCGTTGGTATCTGTCATAAACTCGGAACGATAACCGATAAGACCTCTTGCAGGTATTTTAAATTCGAGATGTGTTGAGCCGCCGTCACGCGTGCCCATATTCTCAAGCTCGCCTCTTCTTGAACCTATCTTCTGCATTACGGTACCTACATATTCCTCGGGTACTTCAATTATCAAAAGTTCAATAGGCTCCAAGAGCTGCCCGTTTTCAACTTTTGTAATAACCTGCGGGCGTGAAACCTGAAATTCATATCCCTGGCGCCTCATTGTCTCAATAAGAATAGAAAGATGAAGTTCGCCTCTGCCGGAAACCTTAAAGCAGTCTGTGGAATCAGTTTCCTCAACCTTCATGCTGACATTTGTTTCAACTTCTTTAAACAATCTGTCGCGAAGGTTACGTGATGTAACAAATTTACCCTCTCTTCCGGCAAAAGGACTGTCATTTACCATAAAGTTCATTGAAAGAGTGGGTTCGTCGATTTTAACGAAAGGCAAGGGTTCTATACATTCGGGATCACATATAGTTTCACCGATATTAAGGTCTGCTATACCGGAAACACAAATAATATCTCCTGCAGCTGCCTCGTTGACTTCGACTCTTTTAAGTCCTTCAAATTGATAAAGTCGGGAAATTTTCACGTTCTCCTGTGTTCCGTCTGTTCTGCAAAGCACAACTTTATCATTAACTTTTATTCTGCCGCGCTGAACTCTGCCTACGCCTATGCGGCCGATATAGTCATCGTAGTCAAGACTTGAGAAGAGGCACTGAAGCGGATCTTCAACATCGCCCTCCGGCGGCTGAATTTCATTGATGATTTCCTCAAAAAGCGGTCGCATATCACCGCTTCTGTCATCGGGATTATGTGATGCGTAACCGTCTTTTGCGGAAGCATATATAACCGGAAATTCAAGCTGATCGTCGTTTGCGCCGAGCTCAATAAACAAGTCAAGAACCTCATCTATGACTTCAGCGGGACGAGCGCCGGGTCTGTCTATCTTATTTACAACGACAACAACCTTTTTATTAAGCGCAAGTGCTTTTTTCAGAACGAATCTTGTCTGCGGCATACATCCCTCAAAAGCGTCAACAAGCAAAAGAACGCCGTCAACCATAGTAAGTATACGTTCAACCTCACCACCGAAATCGGCGTGACCGGGAGTATCGACAATATTGATTTTTATTCCGTTGTAATGTACCGAAGTGTTTTTGGAAAGTATAGTAATTCCGCGCTCACGCTCAATATCATTTGAGTCCATAACGCGTTCCTGAACTACCTCATTATCCCTGAAAGTACCGCTCTGTCTTAAAAGCTGATCCACAAGTGTGGTTTTACCGTGGTCAACGTGAGCTATAATAGCTACGTTTCTGAGATTTTCTCTGTATTTCAAACTGTTCACCCTCACATATTTTTTCACAGTCATATATTTTACCATTACTGATTAATATGTGCAAGCAAATAATAACACAATTGCGGCTTTACAAATGTGTCAATTTTTTGTAAAATAAACAAAAAAGTATCTGGATGTGTTAAATTTGACAAACTTTATCAAAGCAGTCTCATCACTTGAAAAAATCTTTACCGATTCCGAGACTTCGAGCCTTTACGAATTAAAACATTTTTCAATGCTGAAGAACGAAAAGAAGTCTTTTCAAATAGTTTTAAATACAACCGACAGCGAATTTGTAAGTATCGATGTGAAATCCCCTCTTGACGGGTTCATCAACATTTCGGTTGTAAAAAGTATGCCGAGCGATTTGCCGGCGTCACAAAGATCCGACGACTTTTATATAAAAAAAGAACCCGGATTTTACCCGGATCTTTTGCTCCCGGTTTCCGACGGTTATTCCTTTGAATCCAGCGGTGCTTTTGCTTTTTGGATTGAAATATCTCCAAACGGGCAAAGCTTTTTACCGAGCGGCAACCATAAAATTACAATAACGTTGAAATCACAAAATACCGTTTGCAAAACTGAACTGACTGTTGAAGTAATTAACGCGCTTTTACCTAAGCAGACGCTTATCTATACAAATTGGATTCATACCGACTGCCTTATGACTTATTACGGATTTGAAGCATTTTCCGATAAATATTGGGAAACGCTGCGAAATTACCTGAAAAAAGCCGCCGATTACGGTATGAACTGTGTTTTAACATCGATTTTCACTCCGCCGCTTGATACAGAAATAGGGAAAGAACGTCCTACCGTTCAACTTGTCAAGGTGAATGACTGCGGCGACGGCTCCTATACTTTTGATTTTTCTATGTTGAAAAAATGGATAAGCATTTCAAAAGAGTGCGGAATCGAATACTTTGAGATGTCTCACCTTTTCACACAGTGGGGAGCAAAACACGCGCCTAAAATAGTAGCAATTAACTCGGAGGGAAAAGAAGAAAAAATCTTTGGATGGGAAACAAAAGCCGCCGGCATTGAATATAAACATTTTTTGCGTCAGTTCGCCGTTGCGCTCAAGCACTTTTTGCGAAAAGAGAACCTTGAAAAGAACGTGCTGATTCACGTCTCAGATGAACCGCCGTTCAATTGCCTTTTGTCATACAAAAAAGCAAGCGCAATAATCCACCATCTCTTCCCCGATTATAAAGTAATCGACGCAATGTCATCTTATCCGCTCGCTAAGATTTGCAAAATGCGTTATCCCATACCCGCAAACGACTATATAGATAATTTCATCGGAAAAACCGAGGAGCTTTGGACGTATTACTGCAGCGCACAATCGACAAAAAATGTATCAAACAGATTCTTTTCAATGCCGTCCGTCAGAAACAGAATTCTCGGCTATCAAATGTACAAATACTCGGTTAAGGGCTTTCTCCATTGGGGATACAATTTCTATTTCAGTCAATATTCAAAAAAATCCGTTGACCCGTATAAGGTAACGGACGCAGGAAAAGCTTTTGCCTCGGGAGATTCTTTTATAGTTTATCCCGGGGAAAACTTCAAGCCCTTAAACTCTTTGCGATTAAACGTATTTTACGACGGTCTGCAGGATATGATGGCATTACAGCTTTTAGAAACAAAAATCGGCAAAGAAGCTGTCATAAAACTCATGGAGACTTCGGTAGACAAACCGATAACTTTTTCCGAATATCCTCACAGCAATTCATGGTTACTTAAAAATCGAGAAAAAATAAATCAGGAAATAAAAAAATATATTTAGTATTATACACAAGTTAAGTAATAAAAAGCGCCCTCATCAGAGGCACCATACGTAAGGAAGGTGTCCCGGGGCGGCTCTTGTATCTCGGTTCAATAAGTTCTCTAAAACGGTGTAACCCTTGCGGTTATGCCGTTTTCTCTTTGCTGCGCTCGGCGAGGTACCGCTGGAAGGCTTCTTTCATCTCCTCCGGGGGTCAGCTCGTGGAGAATACCCACGCCGCTGTAATAGATGTCCAAAAGCTGCACCCACTTGCCGTCAAGGTATCTCGGCGCATACACCACGATTTTGTCCACGAACTCGTGAATCAGCTCCCGGCGCTTGGCGGCAAGCTGCTTTTTTTCTTGTCCTCCGTGTAACAGTCCATCTGTTTGCGGGCGAACTCCTTTTCAAAGACCTGCACATTCAAGAGGATGCGCTGCATACTCTCTAAGACGATTTGCTCCACCACTTTCTCACGGATATAGTGGGCAGAGAAGACATCAGAGTTCTTGCGGTAGGAGGAACAGAAGAAATACGCCTGCTCTCGCTTGTAGTTGTTGGTGACACTGTAATACAGCTTTTCACCGCAATCGGCTCAGTGGAGCAGACCTGAAAAGGGACTGACGATGCCGCTTTTTGTAGGCCTGCGGCGGTGCTTGCGAAGCTCCTGCACCAAGGCGAAGGTTTTCCGGTCGATGATGGCAGGATGCGTATCCTTGAAGATCTGCCATTCCTCCGGCGGGCGCTCGATTTTCTTCTTCGGTCAGACGTACCTCGATACGCACTTCTTCCTTCATTTTGTCATCTCCATTCTTTAGTGGGGTATTCAGGGGCAATGCCCCTGAAAGGGTCCGCACGCCGCAAGACTGCGGATCCGGATTGTGGGGGCCACAATCCGATGCTCGCTATTCCTGTGGACAGCACCTTATGTTTTTAGATTACTCTGCCGATTCCCCTCGAATGTCGTTTTTCTGTCCCTGCCCCGAAGTTTCACCGCAGCGTCGCCAAGCTCATATCTTCACTCAGTCATATCCCATTCGGATGGTCATTCAGTTTTCAACTTGCCCCTCAATTGGTAGACAGCGAAAAGGGCTGAAATTAACCCCATCTGCAAAATTTTTTGAACGGTGTCCACAACAACAAAAGAGCCGATACACAGCACATCAAATCAGCGGGAGATGATCTCTCGCTCTATCTTTGATGAAACTATGTACCGGATCTGTTATTCAGAAACCTTCAATGCCTGCTTTTTTCCGCTCCGCAGGCAGACGCTGCAACAGGAGCGACGCAGCCGCAATCTCTTTCGGCGGCTGCCTTGTGTTTCATTTCAGATATTCAGTTGTGGACTCTGCTATGAGAACAGAATATAGTATATCATATAGAACAATTGTTCGTCAAGTGCGTTTGGATATTTCTTGGAAAAGCGGAGCATACTGTAAAGCTTAACTCACAAGCATAGCATCTACAAGTCTGCAATACTGAAATCCGTTCTCTGTGTAGACTTCAAAAGTACCCGTAACAGTTATTTCCGACCCAAGCTCTGGGTAATCGTTCGGATAGGTGTGCTCGCCGGTCAAAATAAATTCAATTCCCTGTGAGCAGCAAGCCGTCGCATCAGCAATGATACAGGCAAAATACTGTGCTTTTGTATCAGGGTCTTCGTAATATGAGAATTGTCCCTTCATTTTAACGGTTTTTCCAATGTAGCCGTTTGGGGTATACATCATATTGTAGACCTCAGAATAGACCATTGTACTGCTGAGCTTCGTCAGGTCAATATCAATGCCGCCTGCGCTTTGTGCAGGCTTGGAGGTTGCAGGCGCAGACTCCGAGCTCTTTTCCGTCGTTTGATTTTGTAAAACAGATGAATTCGATGTCTGCTTATCGGTTGCTGCAGTCCCTTTATCTTTCTCACTTCCGCAGGCGGCAAGAGATAGAATAGAAAGGACGACAATCAGTATGCAAAACAGTTTTTTCATGATAGGATCACCTCGATAAACTCGGCTTACCGCCTGTGGCAAGCTGGTTTTGTTATTTTATGGGTTGGTCTTTACAAATACACGCCTGCAATTTGGCAGTTATCTGCTGCGGGTCGAAATTCTTCCCGATAAAAACGATCTGATTGATCCGATCCCCATACCGTGGATCCCAATCATTCATGATCTCCGGATACTCCTTCAGCAACCGGTCACGCTCCTCTTGGTCAAATGCAGCCACCCAGTTTGACACTTCGGTTACCGACGCATTTCGTCCGGCCTGCTCAAACAGCTGGACATGCATATCATCATCCGCAAACCAGATATGCCCTTTTGCACGAATGATGTTATCGGGATATTCATTTTCCAGAAACGCTGTGAATTTTTCGTGATTGAACGGCCGCTTTTCTTCATAGAGAAACGAGGTGATCCCGTGGGTGTCGTGAATATCTTCAGCTTTTCCGGCAGACAGCTGGGATTGAACACGGGAGGACAGCAGCACCTTATCGTAATCAAACTGTCCGTTATTGAAAATCTTATCCGGGTTTACCTGCCCTTGTATGCATTCGTAAAGAATGGCGTCCTTTTGAAAAGCACGGATCGTTTTTCGCACCTCTTCCACAGCATTCAGCGGCAACAGATCGCACTTGTTCAGAAGGATGATGTTACAGAACTCGATTTGGTCGATGATCAGGTTGATAATGTCCGGATCATGCTCCAAGGATGCATCGGACGGCTCTGACGGATCGCCCAAAAATTCCGAATAAATCCGATCTGCATCCACTACGCATACGATAGAATCAAGATATACCCGATTGCACTGTCCGGATCTCTGATATTCCATGAAGCCTGCCGCAATCGCAGAAGGGTCGCTGATCCCGGAAGCCTCTACCAGAATACGGTCAATCTTATGCTGCGCGGCAATGTCGTTGATCTGCTTCATAAAAGTATCCTGCAGGGTACAGCAGATACAGCCGTTTGTCAGCTCCACCATACTGACATCACTTTCGTAAACCGAAGAGCTTCGGATAAGCGAAGCATCAATGTTAATGCTCCCCATATCGTTTACCACAACGGCATATCGCTCGGAGCCTTTGCGTCTCAGAAGCTCATTCAATACCGTAGTTTTTCCGGAGCCAAAATAGCCCGTAATAATAGTGACAGGCTTTTTCTCTCTAAAACACATATGTGTCGCCTCCGCACTCACTTCGTTTCCCGGTGAATGGTGTGTTTTCTCAGTCTCGGACAATATTTTCTGACTTCCATTCGCTCAGGATGAAGCTTTTTGTTTTTCGTTGTTGTATAATTTCGGTCTCCGCATTCCGTACAAGCCAGAATGACTTTAACTCGTGTACTGTTTGCCATTGTACCAAGCCTCCTATCTGATATTTCTCATTTTCGGGCACCGCCTAACATTGCACCTACCAACCACGACAAGCCAAATGCGCCGATCTGAACGGCGACGATTGTCGAGCCTACCGGCGTACCGGCGAGGATTGATGCCAGAATGCCGATAAGCGAACAGAAAACCGAAAGAGCTGCTGCGCAGATCGTCACGCTGCGAAAGCTCTTAAAAATCCGCATAGCTGACAGTGCCGGGAAAATCACCAGTGCAGAAATCAGCAGCGAACCGACAAGGTTCATCGCCAGAACGATGATAACGGCAACAACGATAGCAATCAGCAGATTGTAAAATCCGGCTTTCGTTCCCGTTGCTCTTGCGAAGTTCTCGTCAAAGGTCACGGCGAAGATTTTATTGTAAAACAGGATAAACACCGTCACGACCAGCACCGACATTCCC
>DJOQ01000051.1 GCA_002437245.1 Ruminococcaceae bacterium UBA6434 | reverse complement strand
CAGCGGCGGTCTGCTTGTCGGGGACGACATAGCGGAGGGGCGTGTCGATTTCCTCAAGAATATATCCCGTACCAATCAGCACATCCTTGAATGTTGCGATGCCGTTTTCATCGGTCACGGCAAACTCATTGACCTCAATGCCGGAGAGTGATGTGCCGGACAGTCGGAATTTCATTCCCTCGACCAAGCTGTCTTCGGCAGTCTTTTTGACGGTGAGATCACCGCGGCGAAGCGTATTGCTGAAAGTAACGGTGGTCACCTGACCGCTGACAACGGTAATGCGGCGCACTTCCTGCGGTTCGTACTGCTCGTATTCCGTTTCGGTAACGGTATACGCACCGGGCTTGAGGTTGTCCAACTGAAACACACCGCCGTTTGCGGTTTTCACAGTCTGATCCACGCCGGCGCCCTGAATGCGGAAGGTAATGCCGTCCACCTTGCCGTCCTCGCTGATTTTGACGATTTTGGCGCTGCCGTAAGAAACCTTCAAATTGACATATCCCTTGACAGGGTCGTCAACCTGTTGACCGAAAGTGACAGTGTCCTGATTTCCGCTGCCCGGCTGATATGCACCGTCAGACCAAATAATAAGCCCACGGCGCTGTGAGGATTTCTTTTCCGCAGTAAGAGTAACCTTATCTGTCGGTGCGGAATTTGATGTTATGATGAGTTTGTTTCCGCTTACAACACAGTTCATACCGGGAGCAGAATAATTGTAATTACCGATAACGCCGTTTGTATCGGTAAGCTCGGCGCAATATCGGCTGCCGTCCCACGAAAGTTCTACCGTTTGTGCCTTGCCTGCTGTTCTTGAAAGAAAACTCGGCATTTTTGTGTGCTGCTGAACAGCAGAAGCAATGGCGTTATAATAATTCATAATACCATTTCTCAGAGGATGATCCCCGCGCACCTGTTCAAGAATGGCGTTATAACCGTTGGGTGTTACATGATTAAAGTATTCGTCACGCTCTCCGACAACGGTTTCCCAAACAAGGAGTTGCGTTGCGAAAGCCTTTGACATTGTATCTGCATCCTCGGCATTCTGAGATTTCCAAGAGTCTGAGATTTGTCCGGTATATCCGTATTGCAAAATTCGTCCGAGAAATAGTTTGATGTCATCGGTCGAAATTGTACTGTTATACGCCTCCGGAAAGTTGTCGAAGAAGTCCTCGCCTTTCTGCGTAAATACCAATCCCGTATCAAGCGGTCTGCCGGGTTCAATACAGTAACAAATATTACCCTTGTACGAGTTCATTGTATAGAAGGTTGTATGTCTTCCTTTGTGGCTCATCCAACCGCCCATATAGTGCAGTTCATCATGCCCCCATGTTACGGTGCTGTAATTGGCATCACCATTTCGGGGATACCCGATGACAATGGCTTTGCCTGTGGTACTCGCCGCTGATGCGGTTAATGCAACTCCGACAATGGTTGATAGACAGATAATAAGAGATAGAAGAAGCGAAACGCTTCTTTTGAAAAAACTGTTTTTCAATGATTTTCACCCTTTCAGATAATAAAAAACGCACCGTCGTTAAACGATGCGTTCTATCAGATTTATATATTTTAAGCGTAGCCTATAAAAAGTCTGTAATTACCGCTTCCGTCCGGTTCTGCCCATACCCAAATTTCCGTAAAGCCTTCGACATTTTTGTATCTGTTCATTCGTGTCTTTATATCTCTTTCAAGATATTTTGAGTTCGGTCCGGCTATTATAGGGTTATCCCAACATGAAACTGCTTCGGGGTCTATCGCAAGACCTATGTTTTCAGCATATTTTCTTGCGAATTCAATCCAATAGTTTATATCGAACTGTGGGTCAGCAGGCTTCGGTTTTTCAGTTTCGGTTTGCGTAGGATCGACAGACTTCGGAGATTCGGTCGGTTTGCTTTCCGGCGGCTCAGTTTGTTTGGGCGGTTCTGTTACCTTTGTGGACTCGGTCTGCTTTGGCGGTGCAGTCGGCGATTCGGTATCCGCAGGCTTTGCGGTTTCTGTTTTACCGCTGTCGGCAGGGGCCGTGCTGCTTTCAGCCTTTTCTTTTTCTGTCGTAGATTCGGCCGTGCTTTCCGTACTCGCAGGCAAGCTGCTCTCGGCGGCCGGTTCGGCAGTGCTGTCTGTGACCGTTATACTGCTTTCCGTACTGCCCGCACCGCTTTCGATATCACCGTTTGCTTTATCTGCGGCGCATCCCGCAAGGCTCAGCGTTATCAGTCCTGTAAGGAGGACTGCGAGCATTTTTTCTGTTATCATTGACATCACCTCTATCTACAGGATACCGATAATCCGTGAAAAGTCCAGCACTTTTTATAAACTTCGAAAACAAGTTACATTGACTGCTCGAAAGCAGGTTCTTCATCTTCGTCGAGTTCCTCAGACTCAGCCTGCTGTTCAGCCTGCACTTGTTCCATTTTCTGCACATAGGCATCAAGAACATACCCGTTGAGTGCTTCGCGGGATTCTTTTGTAATGGGGTGAAAGTCATCATAAAACTTCCCATCCGTACCTTTATGTCCGGGATAGAGGACTTGAAGCCCTTTTTCTCCGCCGTCATAAACTTTGATGCCGTGGACAGCAAAATGATTTCCGATGGTTACACTTGCGTTTGCCTTGATTTTGCTGTTTACATCTGATGCAATTCTGTCGATGCGCGCAGTAATAAACGGGATTTTATACTGTGTTTTCTCATTTTCCGTCGCTGCGGTTTGCTTCTGATTGTCTTTTGCGGTTTGCTTTTTTGCTGCCATGATTCTTAACCTCCGTTTTTAATTTACATACTAAAAATAATGGTGCATCCTGTATCGGCACTTACTTCTTCCGGGCTGATTTGCTCGGGTTCTTTGAAACGATCCATATATAAGTCCACCTCACTGTCAGTCAGACCTCTGAAATCTTCTTCGGTTGTTCCGCAGATAAAAAACGGTCCTGCAATAATAGAAGAACCGTCACCGATTCTGCGGTTGCCTTCCATTCCTATCAGTTTGCCTTCTTCATTGCAAATGATGCAGGTTTCGTTATTGTCGGGATATACAACTTCTATATATCCGCCGACCGCTTTTTGCTCAGCTTCAAGTGTATGGGCAACCTCGGCGACATAGGGCGCTTTATTCGGCTCAACATACACCACTCTCATAAGATTGTCCGGCTTATGTGTTTTGGTTGTATCAAACGGAACATTCCTGAAACCGATACTTTGACAGATACTTGCTTTTCCGTCTGCTACCACCACATCGGATACCGACAACGAATGACCTCTGAACAACGGATGTCCCACGGTGTTGAATCGACCGTAGATTTCTTCAAGTTCATTTTCATCGATTTCCGCATCGAATACTTCATCATAGATTGACGGATCGGGGGACTGACTGTCGCTTAGAGACATAAACTTCATTCGGTTACTATCCCTTTCGGGATTTATTTGATAAATCTTTACCCGCATCTTATACTCCTTTCGCCGTGATATACGGTGGTTTATGTTCTGCCGATAGACGCACTCTCTTTCTGCGCCCACAGTAAATTAAGATAAATTGTTGCACGGCGCTGCTGCTCCGGTGTGAGGCTGTCGATAAAGTCTTCAATGGGAATTGAGTTTTCTTCGTCGAAGCACTCGGGAGTACACCCGCCGCACAATTTTTCTTTGCGGACTATAATAGTGTTTTTATCCTTTTCCTCGAAAGAAAGAATATCATTATAGCCGATTTTATTGCGGACTCTTATTTCATACGGAATTGTAATTCGTCCTCGTTTGCCGAGGACTCTGACAATCTTTCTGCTCATCAATATCACTCTCCTTTAAGACTTAAATAAACACCTGCCGCAACTGCGACAATAGTTCGGACACTCTGCACACTCTTTGCCGTTATCGGTCAAATCGCAGTTGCTTAGTTCATCTTTGAATTCGCTCTCATCGATAACTCTGACCTTGATTTTCCCGTCATCAAAATATGTTTCAAACAGGGTGTCCTCATCAATGTCAAGCGCGGCTGTCAGTTTTTCCGGCAGTAAAATTGTGAATTCTGTTTTGTACTCCATTTCCTTCTCCTTAATAATCGTACTGAAAATCGAAAAGCGTTAATTGCTGTGCTTCTTTTACGATGCAATGATTGTTTTCTTCTGCCTGCTTTTTCAAATCATAATTACCAATGAGCAGTTCTTCGAACATTTCGCCCGGTTTTGTGCTTTGAAGCATATTGTGCAGTCGTTCTTTCACAAAAGTATCGAATCCGTATTTTTCAGCGAGACTGCAAATATACGGATCGTTATTGTAGGTAATAATGAATTTGCAATTACCCTCATACTTCTCATGAATGCCATACATAAATTCAAACAGCTTTGCGTGTTCGTCACTGCCGAAGTTGGCTTTCTGATAGTACTTTTCCGTACCCTTGTACGGAGGGTCAAGCAAAATAAAAGTGTCTTTGCCTGCAGCATAAGAAATGCAGTCCTTGTAGTCTCTGTGCATGATAACGGCATTTCTGAGTCTGCTGCAGGCGGTAACAAGTCTGCCAAAGCGTTTGGTCATGTCCTTTTTTGCAATGGCAAAGGTTTTTCCGGTGGATGAGAAGCTGAATATCTGATTTTCGAAGAAAGCGACAGCTTTCTCGATATCCGACCATTCGGCTTTTTCCACTGTAGCCGAGGTTTCTGTCAAATCATCAAGAATATTCGGTACATCGGCGAGCATTGCCTTATTTGTTCTGAATAGTTCTTCTGAATTGAAAGACAGATAAAGACGGCCTAATAGGTAAGCAAGCTTCTCATTTTGCTGTAATACACGAAAGAATTTCACCAAATCGCCGTTGTAATCATTGATAATTTCTCTTTCGACAGGCTTTTTTCTCAGAAATACTTCGGCGCTTCCCATACACGCTTCCACATAAGTCTTATGGGGCGGCATAAAAGCATCGATTGTTGTGTAAATACAGCCTTTGCTTCCTGTCCACGGCAGTGGACTTACAGAACCGGACAATATAACCGACCTCCTTTCGGGAGGCAGTTGCGTTATAATACAAAAACAGACCGTTCTTGTGTTTACACACGCAAACGGCCTCAATTTCATTTATTTTTATTTAGTTTGTGTCCCGCGCTGAGAGTTGTGACTTTAATCTCTGTAGCTGCGCTTCATATCGGTTAATCCTATGAAGTTGGAAGCAGCAGAGAATAACAAAGGCAACAAGTCCGCCGAGTACCATTCCGATGAGAAAAAACAGCATTTCAATCATAGCGCATCTCCATTCCGGCATCCATATTCTCGCTGCAATCATCAACCGAGGTTATATTGACATATTCGCCTATAATACCGAGTGCCTCGTCATAACTCTGCGCGGTATCCGTAATGCGCCTGGTCATTTCCTTTGATTGCTCTGCAAGCCCATTATGCCGCAGTGTTCTTGCGGCAATCCCCATAAGGTTGAAGATGTTACCGTTCTGTCCGATAAGCGGGCAATCGGGTTTCTTTGTTCCTGTGAGACTGAATCCGCCCAACTTATTTTCAACATAATCAGACAGCCAGGTTCCGCCTAAATCCGAATGAGTTCCGATTCGCCACATGGCGAGTTTGCCGATATCCACTTTCGTATCATCGTTAAACTCATAGAGCAGACAGGTCAATCCGTTATTTTCAAAGACGGCACAGTTATCGTCTGAGAATTTTGTCCCGTCGAGAAGGATTCCCTCTTTGGTAAAGAGTTCGTTGATTCCGTCAACCCACTCCTGTGGATTCCCGCCACATCCCTGAAGGATAAGACCTTCTTTTCCTTCATACCCACGGAGTTCATTCTTATCGATTTTCTTAATGCTCATAATGTTTGTTCCTCCGTCATTTCAGTATCGGTTTCGTATCCCCAAAGGTTATTTGCGAATAGTTCCGCTTCTTTTGCTTCGGGGTAGTAAGTGTCCGTACACTCGCCGTGTTCGTAAGTTTTTCTGCCGCAGTTCATTCCGATGTCTTCATCTGCCCATTCATGTTCAAATGAAACCTCGGGATATCTTTCTGCAAGTTTTTCGATGATGGGGTGGGGAGCACTCCAAGCAGTGTAAAACGAAAGCGCGGGATTTTCCGAAATGTCCGAACGGTCAAGGTTGTCATAGCCGTAGGAGTTCCACTTTGTTCCCCAATTCTTTATTGACCAATCATACCAACTTGGCGCGCCGTACATTATTTCATTGCGGAAAGCCTGACGGCCGAGTTCCCATTCTTCTCTCTTGACATCTTTGCGCATACGGAGAAAGATGTTTTCCTTTTCTTCCGGGATATTAAGTAAGTCCATATCCTTATTTGCGCCATCAAAAGTGCAGATGTCAACAAACTCTTTGTAAGCTTTTAATCCTCGTTCCATAGAGGAACTCGTTTCAATCTGCAAACTTTCCGGCATGGGAATGACTTTGTTGAAATCAAGAGAGCCGATTCCGAATCTGTTATCCTTAACTGATTCGAGCAGTTCACTTATTTTCTCCCGATCTCCCGTCAACCGGATAGTGTTTATAATATGGTTAGGCATGATGGTTACTCCTTTACAATTCCAAATTCGTGGTTTATTTCGTATAGTCTTTGCCCGATAGCAGAAATGACAGGTACGCTGACTGCGTTACCTGCCATTTTATATAGGTGACCGTCTTTCAGACCGGTCGCCTGTGCTTTATAGAATTGTTCGTCTGTGAAACCTTGCAACCGCCAACATTCAATGGGCATAAGTTTGCGGATTCTTCCTTTATGGTAGATTCCGTGCTTATCCTGTGCGGTTATCGTGAACATGGCTTCATTCGGTTCTTTCATACGGCGGCCCTGCTGACGGACAGTTTCTCTGTCGGGTGTCAGTATTGCTCTCGGTGCGTCTTTGATAAGAACCGCAGAGTGTTCACCCCTGTGATTGCTTACTCCGGAATCCTGTCTTGCGGTTATGCATCGGGCAACATCGGTAATGACCGGATCGGCGTTCATATCTATAAAATACAGTCCGGTTTTACCGCCCCAACCGCCTGAGCCTGCACACTGCGTACAGGCTATTCCGTCTGTTTCGTAGACTCTTTGACCTTGCGGTCCCGGGATAAGTTGCTTAAGATTTTTCGCATTGCCGCCGCTGAGAGGAAATACCTTTCCGGCACATCTCGGATCAAGATATCCGACAATATACAGCCGCCTTCGCTGTTGGGGGACTCCGAAGTATTTGCTGTTAAGCACCATCCATTCGAGATTATACCCCATTTCAACAAGCGCGGAGAAGATGGTATTAAGCGTCCGGCCGCTGTCATGCGATAACAGGCCGAGGACATTTTCCAAGAGTAAAAATGGAGGCCGTTTTTCTGCAAGGATTCGGGCAATTTCAAAGAAGACAGTTCCTCTTGTATCTCGGAAACCGAGACGCCGTCCCGCAACCGAGAAGCTTTGGCAAGGAAATCCGCCGCAAAGCAGGTCGAAGTGGGGGAGTTTCCTTGGATTGATTGTTCGCAAATCGCCATAATTCAAACCTCCTTCTTCTCCGTAAATGGCGTTATACGCTTTTTCTGCGTTCTTATCAATTTCTGCATGACCGACGCATCTGTAATGACCTGTATTTACGAGTCCGGAATGAAAACCTCCGATACCCGAACACAAATCAATGAATGGGATTGCCATAGGGCATCCGTCCTGTTTTTCTGCTTCACCTCACATTTACATAGATTGTTCGTTAATAGTCTGTTCCTGAGCTTGTTCCTGTAACTCCCGGTCGATTTCTTCCTGTGTCAATCGACGGAATGAGTCTTCTCCGGGGATCAGCGCAAGCGCCCTGCCATTATCCCAGTTCATTAGGAGTTGTCCGATATCATCCACACTCTGAACCGTTCCGCGCATACCGCTTTCAACGGGAGAATATGGGTCGTTCATATTAAGCAGCATTACTCTTGTTCCCGGGGGATATGACTGTTTATATCTCTCGGCTTGTCTGTGTAATCGTTCCCAATCATTCATCTTTCTTTACCTCCTGAATTTTGTTTTGATTTGCTGTCTTCGCCGCAATCATATACACCACTCCTTTAGTAATCAGATTTATATCAACGCTCATAATGCGCTATATACGAAAAAAGAGGTTGCGCATACAATTTATGCGCAACCTCCGAGAACACAAACATTTAACAATCAGAAAAACGAAAAAAGGGGCAGACCTTACGAAATCAATCGTAAAATCTGCCCCTGAAACCCTATGAATTTAGTTCAAGTCCTCCCCAAAGGTCGATTTGGGGAAATGATATCTTTTGAATTCCACCTTAAAAATCGGCATGAAAAAACCCAGAAACCGTTGTGGTTTCTGGGCTTTCAGCCCCGATATCTTTTTCGGTGCTACTTGTTGGTTGCGGGGACAGGACTTGAACCTGCGACCTCCGGGTTATGAGCCCGACGAGCTACCAACTGCTCTACCCCGCGATATTAAGTTGTGCCCTCTTTCAGAGTGCCTAACCATTATATTATCATTATATGCGTTTGTCAAGTGTTTTATTTGCATTTTATATCTTTTGAAAAGATGCAAGGGCTTTGCATAGCTCGGTGGAGGAATTCGGTTTAGCTTTATATGGTAGGTTTAATATCCGCCGCGAGTAAAATTTTATGTCTGAGAATGCATTTGCAGAAGCAGAAAAATGATGCGCTTTTTGCAAATGTCCGCTTCATTGAGCTTTAAAAGGCGGCGGTCATCTCAAAATAAGAGCCGCCGCACTTTGTAATTTTTTCAGTTCTGAAAATTTATTTGCTCGTCTTTTACGGGCGAATAACGTATCAAAGCGGAAGAATCGAGATTTTCGCGGTGCATATCAACAGCCGAAATTTGATGATTGTCATACGTTGTGTAATAGTAAATTCCTTTATCCGTGTTGCAACATGATGAGTAAATCGTAATTTCGTATTTGCCGCTTTCAAGCTTGCAGCAGCCTCTCGGCTGGCTTACCGAATTTAGAATATGAAAGAATTGACTTACGCTTTTTTCTTCGGTTTTTTCCGAAACGGAGTTCGCTTTGACAAACGCCGCTCTGACAAACCTCGACTGCGAAGAGAGATCTCCTGGGAGCCCGAGCGCGCCCATACCGCGCGAATAAGTCGTGAGATTCATATCGGGAGCAAATGTGTTTTTGGGGTCTGCCGCGCTGAGACTCATATAGTTGTTTAAATTTTGAAGCTGCATATCAAACGGCGGATTGTTTGTGAGAACCCCTACGGGATTTTCATATATTTTAATGCCGCCTTTTACCGATTCAACGGTTATGCAGCCGTCCTTGTCGGCTATTATCCAATGGAGCTGTGCGGCAGGGAGCGACTCATTATATGGCGTGTCTGTGATATTCACGTTTGTGAGCAGCTCTTTCGCCTCTTTTATATTGCCGCACCTGCATAAGAGCCACGGGATAAATTCAAATTGCGCTACATTGTATTTGCCGCTTTGCTCCGAATTGTAGCAGGCGTTGCCCACAAAATTAAGACCTGCCGCCGCAAGACCCTTTTCATTGACCGCATCGTAGTAGAGCGGATAATTGTCAAAAACATAAGCCATACCTATTATGGCATAGTGACTACCGAGAGATTCCGTGAATTTAAAGTTAAAAGGGTAATTTCGCGGCGTCACGGTAATTTCGTCTCCGTATGAAAATTCATAGTCGAGCGTGCGGCCGAAATAAAAATCATTTGTTTTGTATGTTGCTGCGGTACACATATTAAGTTCTCCCGAAATATTTGATTTTTACAGAAAAAATGCTATACTTATGCTTGTCCGAAAAAACGGAACACTTAAAATATAAATTATAATTGTTTTAATATTATGAACTTTATGAAAACAGATTATGAGTTGAAAAGGTCAAAAAGAAAAACTCTGTCGCTTACCGTGACAAAGGATTTAAAAGTAAGCGTAAAGGCGCCTATCGGTTGCCCTCAAAAAACGATAGACGACTTTGTTTTATCACATGAAAAATGGATAAACGAGCATATCGAAAAGCAAAAGAGCCGTCTTTCTCTTGAAAAAACACTTGACGAAAAGAGAGTGTCGGAGCTTCGCGCGCTTGCCGCCGCTGAATTGCCGCGCCGCGTAGAATATTACAGCGGAAAAATGGGACTTTACCCGACAAGCGTAAAAATAACCTCAGCCGCGACGAGATTCGGTTCGTGCAGCGGTAAAAATTCGATATGCTTTTCATTCAGGCTTATGCTTTATCCGCCGGAAGCCGTCGATTACGTTGTTGTGCACGAGCTTGCGCACATTAAGGAAAAGAACCATTCGGCAAGGTTTTACGCCCTCGTGGAAAAGTATATGCCGGATTACAGGGAGAGGGAAAAGCTGCTTAAAAAAACACCGAAGCTTTGATTTACAAGGCTTCGGCATTTTTATTTTACATTGAAAATGTCTTACGCATTTCTTCCTGTCTGCCGCAGCAAAATCTGCCCTCGGGGCAAGATGAAATGAAACAGCTCGGACCGTAGAATTTGAAAATTCCCGGAGCGGCTTTTCTTAAAAGCTCGAGAGCCTCTACTGCATGCGCTCTGATTTCCCACTGAGCTCGCGAGCAGGTGCGCAGCTTCATAAATGTCAGTAATTCGCGGGCATTCATGGTTGTGACTATATCGAGTGTGTTGCCGCTGAGAAGATAGTATACAAGGCTTTCTTCGCTTTTGCCGAGAGCGCGAAGTCTCTCGTATTCGGCGGCATTTTCTTTAAATGCGTTTTCATATTTAAGAAGCAGCTCCGGGTCTTTTTTGACCGATTCGGGGACGATGTGCCTCGTTCTGTCGGTCCTTGTAAGCTCGGGAATTTCTATGCTCTGCATTCTGTGACGTGTGAAGTGAGTTATTCCGGAGAGCGAAACGTCGTTAAAACGAAGAGTAAAGTTTGCGGCTTCAAGCGCTCTCGGTCTTGAAGAGTGCACAAGGCTGTAGGTTATTTTATCGGCAACCGCGCCGTCCGATAAAATGCGGTCTGTATCCTCGGTTGACGCATTGGTGTAAGAGATGAGCGCGCTTCTCTGAACATTTTTTTCGGCGTCGCCCGTGTATGAGAGAAGTTCGACCTTCTTTCCGTTTGTGCGGCGCGGAACATCACCGATAAACGAGAGGTCGGGGTTATCGGGCATATAGTTTTTACTGCGCTCGTCGAAGCCCGTCATTATGCCGGGAGTGAGTTTTTCAGCCTGCTCTTTTAATTCGCGCCCGAGTTTTGCAATTTCGGGGTATTTGCTGCCTCTGCCGTAGAGCATGGCTTTTAACAGGTGCAAAAATTCACGCCCGTTTATGCTGCAAAAGAAGTTGGAAAAAAGGCAGTACGGCAAGAGAAATCTCGCGTCCTCTTTGGGTACGCCCGCTTCGCAGAATTCGCTGTACAGACCGAAAAGCTTTGCCATATGGCTTTTGTAGTTTTCGTCCGCATCATCGGGAACAAAAAATCCCGCGTCGGAAAAATCAACGTATCTGCGTGATTTTACGGTGAATGAAGCGAGTCTGAATTCGATGACGAATTGCTCGACAACCGCCGTGACATTCTGAAAGGCGAGATTAAAATATGTATGCTCCACTACCGAATTGTGACCGGAGCGCGTGACCTTGTCGATAAGCTTTGCGTTTTTTTCGCAGTCCTGCGATTTTTGCCATATGCCGAGTGCGGTGCCCTCCTGCGTAGATACTCTGCCGCCGGCTGAGGTTACTTTTTCTCCGCAGTCCGAAAGGCCTATTATAAATGCTCCGCTTTTATTCAAATCCAAATTATCAAGATTCATTTTGTGCGTATGCCCCTTTTTGATATTTTGTAATATTTTATCACATTATATCGGTTTAGGCAATTTGGAATATTGTGCATTTTTTGTTGTAAAAAATGTAATTGTTTGCTATAATAATTTAGATTAGATATGTAAAAGGGGTAAAAGGTATGTCCTGCAAACTTATAGTTATTGAGGGCCTTGACGGAAGCGGTAAATCAACTCAAACGGAGCTTCTTCAGAAAAACCTTGCCGCTCTTTCGGTCGATACAAAAAGAATTAAACTGCCGGATTATGATGACCCGTCAAGTACGCTTGTCAGAATGTATCTCGGCGGCGAATTCGGAAACGACCCGTCGTGCGTCAACGTCTATGCGGCGTCATCGTTTTATGCGGTGGATCGCTATGCGAGTTACAGCCGTCATTGGAAAGAGGATTATCTTTCGGGTAAGGTCATTTTAGCCGACAGATATACTTCGTCGAACGCCGTTCATCAGGCGGTAAAACTGCCGCAGAGCGAGTGGTGCGACTACATTAAATGGCTCTGCGATTACGAATATGTAAAGCTTGCCGTGCCGAAGCCCGATAAGATTATATATCTTGATATGCCCGTTGACGTGTCACAGCGCCTTATGACAAAGCGCTACGGCGGCGACGAGGTGAAAAAAGACGTTCACGAGGCAAATGTCGAGTATTTGCGTCGGTGTGCAAAAGCGGCGGCATTTGCCGCGGAAAAGATGGGCTGGGAGACCGTGGTTTGCTCCGAAAACGGCGAGCCGCGCCCTATAGCCGATATAAGCGAAGAAATATTGGATATAGTAAAAAAAGAACTTGGTTTAGGAGAATAATTTTGCTTGAATTCAGAAAACCCGAATTATCGGACAGGTCTTGGGTAATGGGCGTAATGGAAAGTTCCGGCGATATGGCTTGCGAGTATTGCTTCGGTAACCTTTATATATGGGCGCCCGTGTATGAAAATACGATTTGCGAGTATGACGGTATGTTTTTGGCACGCGACGGTATAGGCGATCCGATGTATCTTTACCCGTGCGGCGACGGCGATAAAAAGGCTGCCGTAAACGAGCTTATACGTTATGCCGAAAATCACGACGGCGCGCGTTTTACCATGTACTGCCTCACTCCGTCAAATGTCCGTGAGCTCGAAGATATGATGCCCGGAAAGTTTGAGTTTACCGAGATGAGGAAATTTGCCGATTACATTTACAACACCACCGATCTTATTGACCTTGCCGGAAGGAAATACCACGGCAAGCGTAACCATATATCTTACTTTAAAAATAATCACGATTGGCATTTTGAGCCGATAAACGACGGCAATATGCAATCCTGCCTTGAGATGAACAAAAAATGGGAGTCCTTAAACCGTGAAAAGGACCCTAATGAAATAGATAACGAGCTTGAGGCCATAAAGCGCGCGTTCTCGAATTTTGATGAGCTCGGATTCAAAGGCGGGGTTTTATATGCCGACGGCGAGGTTGTGGCTTATACTCTCGGCGAAGAGCTGAACAGCTCGGCTTTTTGTACACATATAGAAAAAGCGTATGCTTCGGTTCGCGGAGCTTACCCGACGATAAACCGCGAATTTGCGGCTAATATGCTTGCTAATTATAAATTTATAAACCGTGAGGACGACACGGGCAGCGAGGGTCTTCGTAAGGCAAAGCTCTCGTATTACCCGGAGATACTTTTGCAGAAGTACCGCGCCTTTTATAAGGGATAAGTTATGGAAATTCGGCTTTCTTCACCGAAATACAAGAAAAAGATGTATTCGCTGTGGCAGGAGTGCTTCGGCGACGATAATGAAACGATTGATATGTTTTTTAAAAACAGCTTTTCTTATGAAAATGCGGTTATCTGCACCGAGGGGCAGGAGGTTGTGTCTCAGCTATTTTTGCTTCCGGAAAAGCTTTCAATCGCGGGAAGAGAATATCCGTCGTACTATATTTACGCCGCCGCTACCGCAAAAAAATACAGAAAACGCGGCATAATGGGTTCGGTGCTGGAATTTGCCGCCTCGCTTGCCGCCGACAGAAAAGCGGATTATCTGTTTTTGGTTCCGGCGTCGGAGCACCTTTTTGATTACTACGAAAAATTCGGCTTTTATAAAGCCGTCTGTGCCGAAAAAACCGTCTTGAAATTGACAGGCGGTGCGCCGCTCGACATTAAAGGCGCCGAGCCGTCGGATATAAAAAAGGCGGCTCTTAAAAGAGAAGAGCTTTTAAAAGGCGTAAACCGCGTTGTGTGGCGAGAAAACGAAATAGAACTGTTTTCGGAATTTCTCGGCGACGACGGCAAAATAGTTTTCGGAGACGATTTTTATGTCTCGTACAGTCCGGCTGAAAGCGGCGTTTTTGTCACGGAGCTTCTTTGCGACGGAACATATGAAAACGTTTTGGACGTTTTGAAAAAAACGGGCGAAAATACGTTTTTTGTCTCTGTGCCCGAGGAAAAAGCCGCCGAATTAAAAAATTGCAAACGCACCGCCGTCGGTATGATAAAAAATATCAACGGCGAGAGGATAAATGACAGCGTGTATATAGGGATAACGCTGAATTGAAGACTTAAAGAAAGGATTGCCGCATTCCCGTGCGGCGGTAGAAAAAATGATTTATGTTTTTCTTGCGGACGGCTGTGAAGAGATAGAAGCTCTCACCCCTGTCGATGTGCTCAGAAGGGCAAAAAAAGACGTTAAGGTCGTAGGCGTCGGTAAAAAAACAATAGTTTCGTCTCACAACATCGCAATCACCTGCGACGCCGACACTTCACAGGTTCTTCCGGGTGAAGATATTGAGGCGGTTGTTTTGCCGGGCGGTATGCCGGGCACTTTAAATCTTGAAAAGTCGGAAAGGGTAAATGAATTTATCGACCGTGCTTCAAAAGACGGAAAGCTTATCTGCGCCATTTGCGCGGCGCCGTCGGTGCTCGGCCATAAAAATCTGTTAAGCGGCAAAACCGCAACCTGCTTCCCCGGCTTTGAAAAAGACCTTTACGGCGCTGTTGCCACGGGCGCGCCAGTAGAGCGCGACGGAAACATAATAACCGCGCGCGGAATGGGTGTGGCTCTCGAATTCGGACTTAAAATAGCCGAGGCGCTTTGCGGCAGTGACGTTGCCGAAAACATAAAATCTTCTGTTCAAAGCGAGTGATAAAAATGACGGCTCAAAGTGAGGATAAAGCGTATTTAAGAAGGCGCGCCAAAGAGTACAGAGAGTCGCTTCTGCCGGAAGAAAAGGCGAGACTTGACAAATCCGTTACGGACAACTTGTTTGCCCTCAGCGAATTTAAAAATGCGAAAACAGTTTTGTGCTATGTGTCGTCTTCACGCGAGGTTGACACATCGTGTATAATTAAACAGGCGGTGCTTTCGGGCAAAACCGTTGCCGTGCCGAGGTGCCTTGACGCTTTCGGGCATATGGAGTTTTGCCGTATAGACTCGTTTTTTGACCTTGAACCCGGGGCGTTCGGCATAATGGAGCCGAACCCGTCATGCGAAATTATGACCTCGTTTGACGGCGGTATATGCATAGTGCCGGCTCTTGTGTTCTCCGAGGACGGATACCGCATAGGCTTCGGAAAAGGCTACTACGACAGGTTTTTAAAGTCGTTTTCGGGCACCAAAATAGGCCTTGTTTATGAAGAGCAGATAGTAGGAAGAATTCCGCACGACAGCTATGATATTAAATCCGACATAATCGTTTCGGATAAGACAGTACACAGAGTTTAATGAAAGGAGGAGCGCCCATGGATGACAATAAAAGATCTCCGGAGGATTCGTATAAAGACCTTTTGGATATTTATGCGCGTGAGGAAGACGAGCAGAAAAGACCCGAACTCAAAAATATGGTTGAAAGAAACCGTAAGAGCGGCAAAAAGCCTTTTAAGCTCGAAATAAAAGACCTTGACTCCGAGTTTACCGACGCTCCGCAAAAAAGACCGCCTGTCAGACGCGATATGCCCATACATCACAGTGCCGATGTGCCGGAAAGGCATAACGCCCACAATGCTCACAAAAGACCGACAGAAAAGCACAAAATTCATAAAAGACCGCCCGAAAAAACCGGTACGGCGTCGCGCGGCATAAGCTACGACGATGAATTCGGACCGATAATTACGCGCGGCGGCAGAAGCGGCGGAAATGCCGCCTCTTTCGGCAATACGTCACGCGGATATATGCCTGAAACTGAAAACGCAAGACAGGGCGCCTCTCATAAAAGACCCCCGATAAAAGGGATAAAGGGCAACGAAAAAGAAATTGCCGTGAGGATTGCCGCGTATTTTGTAAGAAACAAAAAAACGTGGATAACAATAGCAGTTTGCGTTGTATGCGCAATTTGTCTGTCCTCGTATCTCATAAGCTGTATGAACGACGTTTTGGCAATACACCGCGACAGCGAAACCGTTGTGTCCGTTACAATCCCCGCCGAGACCAACACGAGCGACGTTATAAATATATTAAAAGACAACGGGCTTATAAAGCACAAGCATTTTTGCAAGATGTTTGCAAAGATAATGAAATACCGCGACGACAACTATATGTCGGGCATTTACTATATAACGAAGTCGATGGGCGTTGAAAAAATGCTTTCGACTTTTAAATCACCTCCGTCCACGGGCGAAACCGTGCGGCTTTCGTTCCCCGAGGGCTATACGGTAGACCAGATAGTCGAAAAGCTCGAAAAATATGAGGTCTGCTCCGCCGACGCCATCTATAAGGCCATGAGAGAGGTTGACTTCAGCAGCGAATACACCTTTATTAAGAATGAACCGAATAAAGAGCAACGTTACAGGAGCCTTGAGGGTTATCTCTACCCCGATACGTATGATTTCTATAAGGGTGAAAACGCCTCGAGCGTTATAAGGACTTTCCTTAACAACTTCCAGAAAAAGTGGACGGATGATTATCAGAAAAAAGCCGACGCGCTCAATATGTCGGTTGACGATATAATAAAGCTTGCCTCCATTATAGAAAAAGAGGCTGCCGATGCGACGCAGATGCCGCTTGTCTCGTCGGTACTTCACAACCGTCTCAATAAGCCGGGGCTTTATCCGTCGCTTCAGTGCGACTCCACGGCGGACTATATTAACGATTATATTGCGAAGAATGTTACAAACGCTACGGAACTCGCTTCCTACACCTCGCGTTACAGCACATATAAGTGCGAGGGCTTGCCCGTGGGCGCTATCTGCAACCCCGGCGACGACTCAATAAACGCGGCGCTGAATCCCGCAAAGACCGATTACTACTTCTTCGCACACGACAACAATAAGAAGATTTATCTTGCGAAAAACGATTCGGAGCGTCAGGCAAATAATATTGCCATACTCCAAGCCAACCAAAAATCGGCAAAATCAACTTCGCAGTAACTTACCAGAGGAGCAATATGAAAAAACGACCCGAATTACTAAGTCCGGCAGGCGATTTTGAACGCTTTGAGGCGGCTTTGCGCTTCGGAGCGGGCGCCGTCTACCTTGCCGGCAGTTCATTCGGTATGCGCGCAGGTCCGCAAAATTTTCCCGAAGAGGATCTTATAAAAGCGGTAAAAAAAGCGCATGATAAGGGCGTTAAAATTTACCTCACGCTGAATACGCTTCCGCGAAACAGCGAGATACCGCTTTTGCCGGACTTTATAGAGGTGACGGCAAATGCCGGGGTGGATGCATATATTGCAGCCGATATAGGCACTATGGCATACTGCAAAAAGTATGCGCCGTCGGTACCGCTGCACGTTTCCACGCAGGCGGGCATAGTAAATTACCTCACGGCAAACGAGTTTTATAATATGGGTGCCGAGCGAATAGTTACGGCGCGCGAGCTCTCTCTCTCCGAGATTGCCGAGATAAGAGCCAAAACCCCGAAAGAGCTGCAAATCGAGTGCTTTGTACACGGCAGTATGTGTATGTCGTTTTCGGGCAGATGTCTTTTGTCAAACTATCTGACAGGTCGCGACGCAAACCGCGGCGAATGTGCTCAGCCGTGCCGCTGGCAGTATGCGCTTATGGAAAAAACGCGCGAGGGCAGATATTTCCCGATAAACGAAGAAGAGGACGGCACGTATATATTAAACTCCGAGGATATGTGTATGATAGAACACATTCCGGAGCTTATAAATGCCGGAATCGACAGCTTTAAAATAGAGGGCAGAGCAAAATCCGCATATTATACGGCGGTTATAACAAATGCCTACAGAGCGGCAATTGACGCTTATATGAGCAGCGAGTCGGGCAGCTTCGTTTTACCCGAGTGGATACTTGACGAAGTACGCAAAGTAAGCTACCGCGACTACTGCACGGGCTTCTATTTCGATTCGCCGCACGAAAAAGCGAATATCAGTTTTGAGGGCGGTTACCGCCGCGAATGGGATGTTACGGCGGTTGTCGAAAATTGCATTGACGGCTTTATTTACTGCGAACAGCGTAACAAATTTTTTAAGGGAGAATTGCTTGAGAGCCTTGAGCCGGGCAAAAAGCCGCAAACGTTTACGGCGGAGGAGCTCTTTGATGAAAACGGCGAGCCCATAGACAGCACGCCTCGGGCTATGATGAAATTTAAAATACGCTCCGATTTAAAATTTGCCCCCGGAACAATTCTCAGAAAACAAAATACGAAATAAAACACGCGCTTCCGTTCAATAATAGAACGGGAGCGTATTTTGTTTTTTGAGGTGAATTATGAGCAAGCGGATTTGTTTTCTATTCTTTTTGCTGTGTCTGTCGTTCGGCGTGCTTTTTGTAAAAATTGCAGGGCTTTGCGGCGGCAATGTGTCTGATGTCGCCGCGTCAAAAAATACCGTCGGCGTAACTGTGGCTTCGTCAAGGGGCAATATTTATGACTGCAATATGCGGCAGATAGTCAACTGCGATACCGTTTTGACTGCGGCAATAAAGCCGTGCGAGGAGTCCCTTTCGTCTCTTAAAGCCCTTGTTCCCGAAAACGAAATACCGTCTGTTTACGCGACTTTGTCTCAGGGGAAAATTGCGGTTTGCGCGTCAAATGCCGTTTTTGACGAAAAAAATATCAAGACGGCGCAAACGGCGGTGCGGTACGGAGAAAACAGTCTGGCGCCGCATATAACGGGATATGTTGACGGAGACGGAAACGGCGTTTCTGGAATTGAAAAGTGTTACAACAATGTACTTCTGTCGTATTCGGGAACTCTGAAGGCAAGGTGCGGTGCGGCGGCTTCGGGGAAATTGCTTGAGGGTGCGGAGATTACATTTTTTAAGGACGGGTATATGTCGGCGGGCGGAGTGGAGCTTACCGTTGACAGAGACATACAAAAGCTGTGTGAATCGGCTCTCGGGGAATTCGGCATCGACCGCGGAGCGGTTGTCGTTCTTGACAGCGCCACTTCCGAAATAAGGGCTATGGCGAGCGCGCCGACATTTGACCGAAACGCACCCGAAAAAAGTCTTAATGACCCATCTTCGCCGTTTTTAAACAGGGCGGTAACTCCGTACTCCGTAGGCTCGGTTTTTAAGGCGGTTGTTGCCTGTGCCGCCGTCCAAAACGGTATACCGACCGATCTCAGCTTTGTATGCACCGGAAAATATATCCTGAACGGCGATATTTCGTTCGGCTGCTTCAAAAAGACGGGTCACGGAAATATGAATATGTATTCGGCTATGGCGGAGTCCTGTAATCCGTATTTCATAAATCTCGCGCTTAAAACCGGCAAGGAAAGCATCTGCGCAATGGGCGAAAATCTCGGGCTCGGTCAAAAAATCGAGCTTGTGGACGGCTGGGAGACAAAGCCCGGCATTATGCCGTCCGCCGACAGCCTGATTTCTGATGCGGATTTGTGCAATCTTGCATTCGGTCAGGGTAAATTGCTCGCTTCGCCGCTGCAAATGTCCGCCGTGTATGCGGCTGTGGCAAATAACGGAGTGTATCGTGCGCCCTCTCTTATGAAAGCCGTAATAGACGAGAACGGAAAGGAAATCAAAAAAGCCGCGTTGCCCGTTCCGAGGCGCGTAATGAGCGTCGATACGGCAAAAACCGTCGCCGGGCTTTTACGCGAGACCGTGGTGTCGGGCAGCGGAAAAAGGGCGGAAACCGAGTATTCGGACGCCGCAGGCAAAACGGCAACGGCACAAAGCGGATGGTTTGACGAGAGCGGGAACGAAGTGACACATTCGTGGTTTTGCGGATTTTTTCCATATGATTCGCCGCGCTATGTCATCACCGTCTTTAAAGAAAACGGAGCCGGAGGCTCTTCGGACTGCGCCCCCGTGTTTAAATACATTGCCGACGGAATTAAAAGATAACTTGTGCTAATTCGGCACAAAAGCTTTATTTTCGGCTCTGTGATGTTATCATTTTCCCATAATGTATTGGGGGAACGAATATGAAGAACGAAGAGAAAAGCGCAAAACGCGGTTTTAAAATTATGACAGCCGTAATTACCGTTTGCGCCGTTTTGTGTACGGTGTTTTCCGCCGCGTCACTTGTACTGCGATACAAGGACCATATTTTGCTGAAAAAATGCGTCAATGTTGTGTCCTTCGAAAATTCGCCGAAAAACACAGATGAAAAAGACGGCTTTTATCTTGTAACCAAGGCCGCAGAGCCGGAGAGCGAATTCGATACGACGGCAAAAGCCGAGACGGAGAGCACGGCGACTTCCTCTGCCGCAGGGAAAACTTCGACCTCGCCTTCCGACGGCGGCAATTCACAAAAGAGCTCTGCCGCCGCGCAGCCCTCTGAAGGCACATATACGGTAAACGTGAATACCAAAAAAATACATTCTCCGTCATGCTCATATGCTCTGAGGACGTCCTCGGAAAACAAAAAGGAAATTTCCGCCTCGGAGCTTTCCTCGTATCTCGATAACGGTTACAGTGTTTGTTCAAAATGCAATGCCGGCAGGTAAAGCTTTGATTGTTATCAGTCGGAAATAACGGACATATCGACAAAAAGTGTCATCAAACGGCGACGCGTCAACGGCTTCGGCATTTTGCGCATAGTCATTTTCAACAATGCAAAAACCGACAAAAAAGCGTATTTAAAAGCCTTTATCTAACCGATTTTACAAAATGAAAAACAATTTTTGTGAAAAATGCAAACTAAATTTTTAAAATATCAATTTTTAGCTTGCAAAATCTTAAAAGATTGTGTAAAATACATAATATATGAATTGTGAAATTGTATAAAAATGCAGACGGGAGAATTCGTGCTGTCGTTTCGGCTTTCATCAGCGTGCGGCAGGGCTGTTTTCGCCGTAGAAAAAGAAGATAGATGGAGGTTTTATCAATGTCGAACAGATTGTTTCAGGGTATTGTGCATCAGCTTACCGACAGTATTGACCGTACTATAGGTGTTATAGACGAGTCGGGTACCATTATTTCCTGCAGCGAGCTCGGTAAGATAGGGGAGGTGCTCTCAACCGAAGTTACCGCCGTTTTTAACGGATCGGATGTTATATCGGTAGACGGCTATTCTTATAAGCCGTTCGGTGCGCGTATGCACCCCGAATATGCCGTATTTGTTTCGGGCGACGACGATCTTGCAATGAAATATCTCGCAATGCTCGCCGTAACCCTTTCAAGCATTAAGCAGTATTATGACGAAAAATACGACCGCGCAAACTTTATCAAGAACGTAATTCTTGACAACATACTGCCGGGCGATATTTACCTCAAAGCGAGAGAGCTTCATTTTAACAATGACGTGTCACGTGTTGTAATTCTTATCAGAATCACCGAGCACATAGATATTTCCGCTTATGATATAATCCAAAACCTGTTCCCGGATAAGACCAAGGATTTCGTAATAAACCTTAACGAGACCGATATCGCCCTTATCAAAGAAGTTAAGCCCAATATCGACACAAAGGATCTCGAAAAACTTGCCCGCTCTATAGCCGACGGTCTCGGAACGGAGTTTTATTCTCACGTTCTTGTAGGTATAGGCACTACCGTTGAGGGGATAAAAGATCTCGCGCGCTCTTTCAGAGAGGCTCAGGTTTCTCTTGAAGTCGGCAAGGTGTTCGACACCGAAAAGAGCATTGTCAGCTATGATAACCTCGGTATTGCGAGACTTATCTATCAGCTTCCCACAACGCTTTGCGATATGTTCTTAAAAGAAGTGTTCAAGCGCGGCTCTATCGACAACCTCGATCAGGAAACGCTCTTCACTATTCAGAAGTTCTTTGAAAACAATCTGAACGTATCCGAAACCTCAAGAAAGCTCTTTGTACACAGAAATACTCTTGTATATCGTCTTGAAAAGATTAAAAAGCTCACGGGTCTTGACCTTCGCGAGTTCGACGACGCAATAGTATTTAAAGTAGCTCTTATGGTTAAGAAATATCTCGATTCAAATCCGGTTAAGTATTAAAAACGGTAAACTGCCGTATACTGCTGCGATTTGTCAAGCTATACAAGTTTGTGCGTGGGTTTTTGTTTAAACTGCACGAATATAATTTACCATATTACAAAATGGTTACAAACTTGACGTTTCATGTTATAATTATAGGTGGTATTTTGAGTGGCTATGCTCATTTTACCGCCTATATTTTTATAGCGGTTGTTTAGTGTCTCTGCCGGTCGGCATTTTCAATTTACGGCAGAGCCAGCGGTGGGAATATTGTGAAAAGCAGAGGTATGTTCTAAGTGATTGAATTTAAAAATGTATCAAAAACTTACGACAACGGAACCGAAGCGCTTAAAGATGTCAATATCAAGATAAACGACGGAGAATTTGTCTTCGTAGTCGGCTCATCGGGAGCAGGCAAGAGTACGTTCCTCAAGATAATGATGCGCGAGCAGGTGCCCAACAGCGGTTCTGTTGTCATTAACGGTTATCATCTTAATAATTTAAAGAAAAAAGAGATTCCTCTTTTCAGAAGGACTCTCGGTATAGTATTTCAGGATTTCAGACTTATCCCGACTATGACGGTGTTTGACAATGTCGCATTTGCAATGCGCTGCATCGGCGCCAAAGAAAAAGAAGTCAGAAAACGCGTTCCCTATATACTCAGCCTTGTCGGGCTTGCGTCAAAGGCGCGAAATCTGCCGACGGAGCTGTCGGGCGGCGAGCAGCAGAGAGTGGCTCTCGCACGTGCGCTTGTAAACAATGCGGGTCTTATAATTGCGGACGAGCCTACGGGCAATATCGACCCCGAAATGTCTTACGAAATAGTTGACCTTTTAAACCACATAAACGCAAACGGTACCACCGTGGTAATGGTAACTCACGAGCACAACCTCGTCCGTCACTTCCACCACAGGGTTATTACGATAGAGCAGGGCTCCGTGGTTTCGGACTCCGAAGACACAGAGGCGCTTCCCGATGATTATGCCACCATCGAAAGGGACTATGCCTCCGATAAGACAAATGCCGAAAGAGCGGCGGCAGCCGCGGCTGCGGTTCAGAATATCGCGTCCTCCGAGACGGTAGAGGACCGCGTTGCCAAGAAAAAGGAAGACAGCATAAGCCCGTTTTATGTTCAGCCGAATTCGGACGCCGACCTTGAAAAGTTTATGGCTACATACGGTGTGGATTCGGATTCCTCCGATGATGACGTCGATTACTCAAAATATCTCGATGCCATTGACAAAAAGACCGGAGGTGACAACAAGTGAAAGGGACAAGCTTAAAATATCTTACGCATGAGGGCTTTCGCAATGTGTGGGTCAACCGCCTTATGTCGATAGCTTCCGTAACCGTACTTATGGCGTGCCTTATAATTATGGGCGCGGGCATAATGATATTCTTCAACATAAATACTCTTCTTGACAGCGTTCAGTCGCAAAACGTGGTAATGGTCTATGTTGCCGACGACGCCTCGGAAGACGAAACTGCGGCAGTAGGCTCGTCGCTTAATAACATAGGCAATATCGAGAGCTGTGAATTTGTACCGAAAGAAGAGGCTTTTCAGAAGCAGATACAGAGCATGGGCGGCGACTCGGCTCTGTTTGAGGGCTTTGACGAAAGTCCCCTTCCCGATGCGTATAAGGTTACTGTCAAAGATTTGTCACAGTTTGAAAACACCGTTTCGCAGATAAAGCAGATAGACAAAGTCGATTCCGTGCGTGAAAACAGCGACCTTGCAAGCAAGCTCTTGTCGCTTCGCCACGCCGTTTCAATAGTCAGCATAGGTCTCGTCGCAATGCTGTTCCTCGTTGCGGTGTTTATTATAGCAAACACAATACGCATTACGATGTTCTCGAGAAAGCTTGAAATATCCATCATGAAAGCCGTCGGCGCTACCAATTGGTTTATTCGCTGGCCGTTTATGATAGAGGGTATGATACTCGGAACAATTTCGGGCGTTGTGTCCCTCGGTGTTCTTTGGGGTCTTTATGCGATAGCCGAAAAGGCATTTTCGCAGACTCTCTCGCTTCTCGGATTTAAACTCGTGCCGTTTACCGAGTACTGGTGGCAGATACTTCTCGTATTTGTCGCGATAGGATTGTTTACAGGAGGTTTCGGAAGTCTTGTTTCGATGGGTAAATACCTGAAAGAGCAAGGGAGCGTGGTCTCTGATGACTAAAAACGGACTCAAAAGAGTTTTGAGCCTTTTACTGTCGGTAATATTCGTTTTTTGTGCGTCTTTTTTGCCGGCTTCCGCGGCGGATTCCAAGGAGGAATTGGAAAACAAAATCGCGGCTGCCGAGGCAAAGAAAAAGCAGAACGAGCAAAAAATAAAGGATTTGCAAAATAAAATCGACAGCGCCAAGGAGTCAAACGGCTATTCCTCGGATCAGATAGACGCTTTGCAGGATCAGCTTGACACGTATCAAAGTCAAATAACGGAGCTTAACGAGCAGATTGACGATAAAAACGCCGTTATAAACGACTATCAAAAAGAAATAGATTCCCTTCAAAAGAATATAGATGAGGCAAGCGAGAGCATAGAGACTCAAACAAAGACCGTAAACGATACGTATGACCTTTTAAAGGAGAGACTTCGCGCGGCATATATGGCAGGCGAAAATTCCACCCTTGAGGTGCTTCTCACGGCAAGCGATTACGAGAGTTTTCTCACAAGGCTTGAGCTTTTGAGCAAAACCACAAAGCACGACAGGCAGCTTATGAAATCCTTGCAGGACGATATTGCAAAGCTTAACGACACAAAGGAGCTTCTGTCGTCAAATCAGCAGGAAGTAAAGGCTAAGCAGACCGCCGTCGAGTCCGAAAAAGCGGATATCGTTTCGTCAAAATTGCAGGTGCAGTCGCTTTACAATACCGTAGATTCAAAGCAATCTACCCTTGAAAAGCAGGTTGCACAGCGAAATGCGTATATTTCATCTCTCAGCGCAGGCTCCAAGGAATTAGAAAACGAGAATAAAAAAATACAGGCTGAAAAAGACAGATACGATAAAAAGCTTGCAGAAATAGCAAAAAATGCGTCGCAAGGTTCCGGTGAATTGCCGAAACCCGGCGACAACACCGGAGGAAATACGGGCGGTTATACGGTATCTCCCAAGGGTATGATTTGTCCGCTTCAGTATTCAAACGTAACTATATCGGCAGGCTGGCATGGCTACCCGGGTCACAAGGGTATTGATTTTATCACAAGGGGTGCAACCGGCAATACATACGGTAAAGAGATCAGAGCCGCGGCGGACGGTAAGGTTCTTTCTGCGGAATATCATTCGAGCTGGGGCAATAACGTCTTTATTGACCACGGCAACGGTGTTTGCACAAGGTATGCTCATTGCAGCGTATTAAAGGTAAGCAAGGGGCAAACGGTAAAGCAGGGTCAGGTTATAGCTCTTGTCGGCAATACGGGTAACGTAAGTCCCGCGCCGACGCCGGCAAATCCGCACGCCGGGGCGCATCTTCATTTTGAGGTCTGGATAAACGGCACAAGGGTAAATCCCGCGCCGTATCTTCCGTAATTTGTAAAGGGGTAAATCCGTTATTAAAGGAGTTCTTTTTATTTTGAAGCATCAGAAGAAAGCATTTATACGCATTATTTCCGTGACGCTGATAACGGCGATACTGTTTTCGGTTACGGCGTTTTCGGGGTCGGCTTCGTCCGTGCAGGATCAGATAGACGAGCTTGAAAGCAAAATAAATGCAAATAATAATAAAATCAGCGATAATAAGGCGTCCGTAAACGATTTGCTCAATCAGATTTCCGATATGCAGGCTCAGCTTGATGTTTACAACGCCAAGATAACCGACCTTAACAAGCAAATAGCGGCAAAGGATGAAATTATCAACAACTATCAGGCGGAAATCGACAGGCTTCAAGCCGAAATAGACGCCGCAAATATTCAAATAGAAACGCAGACAGCCGCTATCAACGTAACCTATGACGTACTTAAAGAGAGACTTCGCTCGGCGTATAAAGCAGGCGAAAATTCAACTCTCGAGGTGCTTCTCGGCTCAAGCGATTACGAGAGCTTTTTGACAAGGATTGAACTTATCAGCCGTGTTTCAAAACACGATACGGAGCTTGTCAAAGGACTTCAGCAGGAAATTGACGAGCTTAATAAAACAAAAGAACAGCTCTCCTCCGATCAGCAGTCGCAGCAGGAAAAGCAGGCAAGCATTGTAAGCGAAAAAGCTGCCATAGAGTCGGACCGCGCCGAGGTCAAGAGCGTTTACGATACTCTTGACGCAAAGCAGGCACGTCTTGAAGCGCAGGTAAAGTCACTTAAATCAATGATTTTAAGTCTTGACTCGCAAAACGACGCTTATCAGGCCAAGATGGATAAACTCGAAGCGCAGTCGATTGACAATACAACGGGTTCTTCCGGTAACGGCGTACTCGCAAGCGGAATGAGCTTCCCGCTCACGTGCAATTATTACGTTTCACAGCACTACGGTCACAACGGTCACAAGGGCGTTGATCTAGCCGGAGCCCATATAAACGGTCAGCCCGTTTACGCCGTGGCAGGCGGTACGGTAATTTCCGCCTCGTATCACTCAAGCTGGGGTAACAACGTGCTTATAGACCACGGCAACGGCGTGTGGACACGATACGCGCATCTCAGCAGTATAGGCGTCAGCGCGGGTCAAACCGTATCGCAGGGTCAGTATATCGGCAAGGTCGGCTCCACCGGCAACTCCTCGGGACCACACCTTCATTTTGAAGTCTATGTAAATAAGAACCGCGTAAACCCCGAACCGTATATCGGTCTTTGATAAAACCCCCGAAAGAGAGGCGTTCGTTTGAACAGAAAAATATCATTGGGCCTTGCGCTCGCATTGATATTCGTGGCTATAGCAGGCTCCGTGGCAGGGACTATGGCTGTGTCAATGAAAATGTACAATTCAATAATCAAAGATCTCCCGAAGCGTTCGCAGACTTATTCGCTCTTAGCGGAGATAGACGACGTTATCCGTACAAATTACTACGGTGAGATTAACGAAACGCTTTTAAACGCGGATATGGCAGAGGGCTTTGCAAACGGCGTAGGCGACAGCTACAGCTATTATATGACCGCGTCCGAGTATGACGTATATAAAAACGAGATGAACGGTCAGAAAATGGGCGTCGGTGTAATTACGGCGTTTAATGAGGACGATATGTGCCTTTACGCGGCAGAGGTCTCCGACGGTTCTCCGGCGGCACTTAACAATATGTCAAAGGGCGACCGCATAGTTACCATAGATGAGGAAGAGGTCACGGTTTATAATTATAAAGAGCTTGTAAAAAAGCTTGAGGGCGAAAAGCTCTCGTCGGTAAATGTTGCATTTATCCATGACGGCAATCTCGTTGCCGCAAATATGGTAAAGGGCTACACCGCGCAGACTGTTTATTATGAGGCTGTGGGCGAGGTAGGTTACGTTAAGATAACGGATTTCTATTCCACCACCGCGTCTCAGCTCAAAAATGCCGTCAACACGCTCATAAAGCAGGGAGTCGGCGGTATTATTATAGATTTGCGTGAGGTCTCAAACGGAATCGTGGAGTATGCGGCAGACGCGCTTGATGTGCTTGTTCCCGTGGCGAGCGACGGTACAAAAGCGCTCGCTACCGCTGTTGATAAAAACGGCGAAACCATAGAGACATTTACATCGGACGCCGACAGCATAAACGTGCCTATGATGATACTTGTAGACAGTGATACTTCGGGACCTGCCGAGCTTTTTGCCTGTGATATGCGCGATTTCGGCAAAGCAAAGCTCATAGGCACTGCGACAAAGGGCAACGGAACCATGCAAAAGGTTTATCAGCTGAGCGACGGCGGAGCGGTAAAGCTCACCGTGGCAGAGATAAAACCGTATACCAGCGATGTGTATAACGGTGTGGGCTTAACTCCGGATTATCTTGTGGAGCTGTCGTCACAGAAAAAGAACCATTTGGCGCTTTTACCTCACTCAGAGGATGAGCAGTATCAAAAGGCAAATTCGCTCTTAACCTCTTCGGCGGGCTCGGACGAAGCATAAGCAACAAACATTAAAAACAAAACCCTCGCATATAGTTATGCGGGGGTGCTTTTTATGTTTGGAGTAATTACGGTTAAACGATTAAGCGGCGGATTTTTCAAGAAACTTCGTTACAGGCTTTTTCCGCCCGAACCCGTTATTGAGCGGATAAGCGTTTTCGGCAGCGCTCCTTTTTTTACGCTGACTCTTATGTGCGGTGAAAATGAAGAAGCCGATACGGGCGAAATATACCGCTTGCTCGGGCGGTGCGCAAACAGGGTTATAGTGTGCGGCGGAGACATAACCGAGGACGAAAAGGTGAAAAAATTTGAGCCGTGCATATTGCCGTCCGTTATGCTTTTTAATTCTGCGGTGGATTATATAAAAAAATGCGGCCTTCCGCCCGAAAAAACGAGCGTGGCTGTTATGGATTTTGACGGCTTTCAAAAGGATAAGCTGTCTTTGCTTGTTCCTCTTGCCTCGCGTATCAAGGTGATAACGGGCGAACCCGAAAAATTTTCTTCCGTGCGCCGACGGCTGTATGACAATTGGGGACTTGCGCTTACCGTTACCGAAAATGTGAATGAGGCAGGCGGCTGCACATTTGTAATAGCTCCGCGAACCGAAAAAAACGAATTTGACGGCGGTTGCCTTTTATATAGAAATGAGCATTCGGGAAATACCGTCTGCCTGTCGGGCTGCGGAGTTACTCTGCCCGATGACATATCAAAGGTTCTGCCGCCGTGCAGTCCGCTTCTGTTTGCCTCCGCTCTATATGAATTGTGCGGTGCAACGCGCCTTTCCGAGCTTCGTTTTGACCGCCTTGCGGACAGCGCTCAAAAACACCGAATTAAATAAGCGCCGGCCTTAGTGTAAAAATGTCGTTTCTTTCTGCCGCCGAACACAAAAATAACGGCAACGAAAGCAAAAAATTCGGTGCCGTTGGCTGAGTGTTTATAAGGCGGTATTGCTTCAAAACAGCATAACCCCCTCGGATATGCCGAAGCATATCTTGGGGGCTGTCTTTTTATTTCTTCATCTTCATTGAAATATCAAATGCCTGAACGGAGTGAGTCAGCGCTCCTATCGATATTATATCTACGCCGCACGCCGCAACGCTCGGTATGGTTTCGTCGGTGATTCCGCCCGAAGCCTCCGTAAGAGCCTTGCCGCCGATTATCTCAACGGCTTTTTTCATGGTGTCGCAGTCCATATTGTCGAGCATAATTATATCGGCTCCTGCCGAAACTGCCTCTTTTACTTCGTCAAGGTTGCGTGTTTCAACCTCGATTTTTACCGTATGTCCTATCTTTCCGCGAAGCTTTTTTACGGCGCCCGTTATGCCGCCCCCGGCGTCTATGTGATTATCCTTGAGCATGGCACAGTCGGAAAGATTAAAACGGTGGTTTTTGCCTCCGCCGCAGGTTACCGCGTATTTTTGAAGAGCACGCAGAGATGGGAGAGTCTTTCTCGTGTCGGCTATCGAAGCCTTTGTTCCCTCGCATAGCTTGACTGCCTTTGCGGTCGCCGTAGCTATACCGGACATGTGCTGCAGCAGGTTCAAAGCGGTTCTCTCACCCTTTAAAAGAAGCGTGGTTTTTCCGCTGAATTCGGCAATGAGGTCGCCCTTTTTCACCTTGTCGCCGTCGTGCATATATACTTTGGCGGTAAAAGAGTCGTCCAAAAGCTCAAAAACTCTCATTGCAACATCTATGCCGCAGAGAACGCCGTCTGCCTTTGAGACGAAATACGCCTCGTTGCGCTGATCCTCGGGTATCAGGTAATCCGACGCCGCATCAACATAGTTAATGTCCTCAAGTATGGCGCGCTTAATAATGTCGTCCGTGTAAAACTGCGGTAAAATCATCCTTCGTCCACCTCTTTTAAGATTATATGGGCTACCGTGGCAAGGCTTAAAGCCTCGCAATAGTCGGGTGTAATTGCAAATTTGCCGTTTTTAAGCCTCATAAGTATGGCATCAACGCGCTTTAAACCTACTCTTACTGCGTCCATATCGGGAATTACGAAGTAAGAACGCTGCATAATCGAGCGGATTTCGGTACGCATACCCTTTGGCAGCGGAGCGCCCGAAATATCCGTTTTGTGTTCGGTAACGACTACGTGGTCGGGGTCCTTTTTAGAAAGAGACGCTATATCGTCCGCCGCGCGCTTTCCGAATACAAGCGCCTCCAAAAGCGAGTTGCTTGCGAGACGGTTTTTGCCGTGAACTCCCGTGTGCGAACATTCGCCTACCGCATACATTCTCGAAATAGAAGTACGCGCGTCAAGGTCAACGTCGATTCCTCCCATGAGGTAGTGCTGACACGGGTATACGGGAATTAAATCTTTTGTCATATCAACGCCGTGCTTTAAGCACCCCTCGTATATTCCGGGGAAACGGTTTACAAGGTAATCGTGACCCTTGTATCTGATGTCAAGGTAGAAGTTGTCGCTGCCGGTTCTGCGGCTTTCAAGGATTATCGAGCGCGATACAACGTCGCGCGGTGCAAGCTCAAGGCGTTTGTCGTATCTGTCCATAAAGCGCTCTTTGTTGCAATTCAGCAGGTATGCACCCTCGCCGCGAACCGATTCGCTTATCAGGAATTGCTCTCTGTCATTGCCGTTAAAGGCCGTGGGGTGAAACTGAATATAACTGAGCTCTTTTATGGTAGCGCCCATATCATAGGCAAGACGGATTCCGTCGCCCGTGGCAACGGCAGGATTTGTGGTGAATTTGTAAACTCTGCCTATACCGCCTGTCGCTATTACGCAAAAATCCGAAAATACCGTGGCGGCGGATTTGCCGTTTAAGAGCATATCAGCGCAAAAACCGTTTTTAACCTTTGTGAGCTTAAAAACGTCGGCGTTTTCGACAAGCGTTATGTTGCTGCGTTTTTTTGCTTCTGCAAGGAGCGCACGCACAATTTCCGCTCCCGTTGTGTCTTTATAATGGACTATTCTGCGACGGCTGTGACCGCCCTCAAGCGTTTTCTGAAGAGTTCCGTCGGGGTTGCGGTCAAAATTAACGCCGTATTTTATCAGTTGACGAACCTGGTCGGGACCCTCGTGCACAAGCGTGTTGACAGCTTCGGGAGTGTTTGCCTGACCGCCGGCAATCATAGTATCGTTGTAATGAAGCTCGTAGCTGTCGTTTTCAAGACTTAAAACAGCGGCAACACCGCCCTGCGCCAGCGAACTGTTGGAAACGGTTTCGTCCTGCTTTGAAAGCACAAGAACAGACAGATTTTCGGGCAGCGAGAGCGCGGTGTAAAGACCTGCAACTCCGCAGCCGATTATCAGAACGTCATATTTTTTATCCATATATATCCGCCTTCCCGGATTTGATTTGCATAAATTTCGGCGGTAACGGTAAGACCGTTTGCCTCGTATATTTCGGCAGAATCCGAACCTGTGCCGTAATACCTCTTAAGTATACCACAAAACAGAAAAAAGTGGACAAAATTTTTGTTAATTATGCATTTTGATTGCTTTATACAAATTGTCCCGCCGAATTTGCTTTGTTTTCGGTTTATCTCGCTTTCAAAATTGCATTTTTAAGCCGTTTCGGCAAACAGATATATAATAATCGTTTAGCCGTAATATTTTTATTTATATGGCGATAATTCGGCTGCTTCGGAATATAATGAAAAGCAATTTATTTATGTCAAGTGTAAAAAAATGTTGACTTTTTGCTTTAATAGTGTTAATATACTTGAGCAGTAAAAATTGCATATGCGCCGGTAGCTCAGCCGGATAGAGTGTTTGGCTACGAACCAAAAGGTCGCGGGTTCGAATCCCTCCCGGCGCGCCACAAATCGACAAATCCCGTCAGGGGTTTGTCGATTTTTTCTTTTTGCGAATTTTCGGTATTTCACAGGCTCTTTTTGACTTTATTAAAATTCGGATATGGTATATAATCGATATACGGACGCTCAAAAACGAAAAATTAAAAGAGGGTGTTTAAAATAATTGCAGTTACGGCAGCCGCAGTTTCGGCGGCAGCGGTCATAATTATCCTGCTTTGGGTGATTTCAAGGGCGGGACTGAAAAAACAGAGCCGCATTTTCAAAAGCGGCACGTGGAAAGAGATAAACTGGGACGCGAACGACGAGCTTGACCCCGATGACGAGACTCTTTACCACACAATGGATTTTGACCGTGACAGGGAATTCAGACTTCTTATGATGACCGATATACATTACAGAAATGACGGTTGGTACGGCATATGGACGATAAATTTTCAAAACCGCAAAACCGACAGGGATCTAAGGCATCTCGTTAAAGAAACAAATCCCGACCTCATAATCGTATCGGGCGACGTGGAGTCGGGCTCGCTAAACGATGACAATTACAGAAATTTTACGGATATGATGGATTCTCTCGGCGTTCCGTGGACCTTGGTTTTCGGAAATCACGATGCGGAGACAAGAGCGGATAAGCCTGCCGTTATGAATATAGTCGAAAAGGGCAAAAACACCGTTTTCAGGCAAGGCCCCACTAACCTCGGTATAACCAAAGACAGGGTAATTGACGATAGGGTATACGATGAAAAGACCGATAAATATGCCGGCGGACTCGGAAATACCGTTATCAATCTGCGCGATAAAAAAACGGGAATTATTTACTATTCGTTTATTCTTGCCGATACGGGCGACTGGCAAAATATGTACGGCAATATGAAGTCGAAAAACAGACTTTCCGTAGGGCCGCGCCCGTTTTCACGCGTCGGCGTAGGTCTTACCGACCGCCAAATCGAATGGTATAAGTACATAATAGACGGGCTGACAAAATATAACCGCAAAAAGGGCGGCGACACCCCCGAAACAATGTTTATTTCGCACATTGCGCCAAATGTGTGCGATTATGCGGCAATACTTTCTCAGTATGACAACAGTTACGGCGGCTGCTATACGAGCGGCGGTTATCCGTACAACGATTTGCCGTTCAGCACGGACGCGGAGTGGTCGTCTCCTGCGGACAGACCGTATATAGAATTTGACGAGTCGAACAAAGAGTTGACTTCCGACCCGAAAATAGCGGAAAAGCTCAAATCCTATAACGAGAACGCCGTGGAAAAGGCAGGCGATGACGCAATCTCACAATATCTTTGCCTTGCCGACAATGATAAGCGCGGCGATTACATAAGCGGCAAAAACGAAAAATATCCAAAACCCATACATCTTTCGCAGCTCGTTAAGATAATCGACAGGGAGTATCCGACTCACAGGGAAAACGACCTGTTTATAAGAGCGGTTTATGAAAAGGGCAGTACAAAGCGTATGGCTTCGGGTCACAATCACTGCGACGGCTATGAGATCTTTTTTGACGGAATAACGTACAATTCCGTTGTGAAAACGGGCGATATATATGTAGACAGAGATTGGGATAACGGTAACCGCGGCGGCAGCCTTTTTAAAATAATCGGCACAAATGACGGCGTATCGGTGAAATCGGAAGCCGTGTTCACAAGAAATGCAGGCGGAAAATCAGCCCGTTATTCGCGCCCGGTAACGGATTGGCAGGAGTAAAATTTAATATCGAAAAATATAACGCGGATTTAAGTTTTATACTTTCCTCGCATCGGCGGAACGAGCCTTTGCGTTTTGTTGTTTCCGACAAATTTAAGGGTGTTTTATTATACATTCGGCGAATTGTATTTGCCGCCGAAAAGAAGTAAAATTATTATGTAAATAGCTGCGTCGGTATCGCATTGACATGGCATTCGTTACCGAAGAAAGGACGATGACATATGAAAAAGGCAGTATGCACTGTTGTAAGTCTTTTACTTGTTTTTGCCGCTCTTTGCGGCTGCGGAATTTTTAAACCGACCTATACGGGGCGTGCCGTTGTTACAAAAGACGGCGTTTGCCTGATCATTATGGACGGAACTCCGACGGTTATGACAAACTCCTCAGATGATGAAGGGCTGTTTTCAGATGTCCACACGGGTGATCTCATAAAGATAAAGCATGCCAATGAGGTTCTGGAGACGTATCCGCCGCAGGTTAACGTGTTTTCATGCAAGGTGGTTTCAAGCGGTACTGCGGACGATGTGGACGAAAAGGCTTTGGAAACTCTCATTTCCATGGGCTGGGAATTTGAATGATAAGAATGGCTGATATTTTATGACTGCGTTTGCTTTTATATACTTCGGAGCGGCTTTGGCGGTCACGCTCGCTGTGTTTTTTATGTCGCTTAATTCCGAAAAAAAGCCGATTCTAAAAACCGTGCTTTTGATAGTGTATATTTTGGCTCTTGTGGGGCTCGTCTTTGCTACAGGCTGTCTCGAGGCAAAATACGGCTTTACACGGCTGAAGTCAACGGCAATAGCCGTGCTCATACTTCTTATGATTTATCTTGCCGATACCCTCGGCAGTAAAAAAGCAAAGAAAAGCGAATAGCGGTTATCGAAAATTACGTCTTTTGCGGCTTCATAAAAACTACGGGGAAGGTGGCGCTTTGCCTGTACTTTCCGAGAAATTCGCAGCAGAGCAACCCGTTTGACTGCGAAATATACGGTGCTGTATAAAATAGCGGAATTATGAGTACGCAGAAGAGTACGCGCCAAACAAAGCTTATATTATAATTTACAAGCCTGAACCGGTTTCCCTCGGTCAGGCTTTTGCTTTTCTTTACGGCAAGGGCAACAGAGCATTTTTTGTCTTTCCAATACACTTTTTCGCACAGCCAATACGTCTTTGAAAGAGCCGCGCCGAAGTACAGCCCGAGCAAAAACAGGACGGCGCAAAGTGCCGTTGCTCCTATAAATACGCTTTTATACATACCGTTATCCGAGAGCTCGCGGTAAAATACAAATAAGCAAAGCAAAAACGGTATCTCGCACGCGATAAGGCACAGCACAGTCATCAGCTTTTTAAAAAAGTAAAAATAAAACACCTTCAGCCTTACCGAAAATCTTTCGCCGGCAAAAAGATATGATACAGGCGCTTTTTCAGAGGCGTTGCGGTAAAACCACCTTTTTCTGTTGTAGGAAACGGCGGACAGAGCAAACAGCGAAAAAGTAACCTCCGAAGAAAAAAGAGCATATAGTAAAAACAGAACGGGAGAGCTGTATTTGCCTTTGTCCGGTCCGCTCACCGCATAGAGTAAGTAAACGCCGTAAGAAGCGGCGCCGAAACATAAAAGCGACAGCGCAAAGCTTAAAAGGCAGATAAAAAACGTCCTCGCGTTTTCGCGCCGCAAAATGTCCTGCGAGTCAATGGTGCACCTTTTTATATCCATAGATTACCTCCGAGCTTTTATTAAAATTATGTGTAAAAACATAAGTTTTAAACATAATAATATTCGCTGAGCAGGCTCAAAAAAGAGTATAAAAGTATTATTTCCCGTTGACATTTGCCGCGCGGCATATTATACTTTAACAAATGAGCCGTCGGCTGTGCGAGTCGCCGCTCAAAAAAAGCGAAAGGAGATTTTTTGTTTTTTAAAAGACTTTCCGCAAGAGAGTTTTAGCGCCGGACCTGTATGTCGCACTATCGGTTTTACCGAATTTACAGGTGACGAGGAAGAAGTTATCGAAGTTTTCGGCGGATGCTTCTTGTCCCATAAGTGCGGGGATCAAAGGCTTTTCACAAAGGCGGAGCGGCAACGCACCGCAGACAAAAGAAAAGCAAGGCACAAATTTAATTTTTTGAAAAGGAAAAAATTTAATATGTGTGGAATTGTTGGTTATGTAGGAGAGAATAGTGCCTCTCCGATATTGATTAACGGTTTGAAGAAGCTCGAGTACAGAGGTTATGACTCGGCAGGCATTGCCGTGTCCGAAAACGGCAGAACAAATGTCGTTAAGACAAAGGGCCGTATAAAAGACCTTGAAGAAAAGCTCGAAAAAGTCGGCGGCCTTTCCGGCACGGTCGGAATAGGTCACACAAGGTGGGCAACTCACGGTGCGCCGACAGATGTCAACGCACATCCGCACAAGGGCGGAAACGGCAGAATAACGCTTGTGCACAACGGCATAATCGAAAATTACATCGAGCTTAAAACAATGCTTCAAAAGGGCGGCTATGTATTTGTTTCCGAAACGGATACCGAGGTGCTCGCGCATTTGTTTGATTATTATTATAAGGGCGATTTGCTTGACGCCATGGTGAATGTTATGAAGACCGTGCGCGGCTCGTATGCCGTTGCGGTTTTGGCAGAGGATAAGCCCGGAACGATAATTGCGGCGCGAAAAGACAGTCCGCTTATAGTGGGGCTCGGCGACGGTGAGAATTTCCTCGCGTCCGATATCCCCGCGGTTTTAAAATACACAAGGGACTGCTATTTGCTTGAAGACAATCAGATTGCGATTCTCACAAAAGACAATGTAACACTTTACGATACAGACAAAAATGTTGTCAAAAAGGACGTTTACCACGTTACATGGGACGTTGAGGCGGCAGAAAAGTGCGGCTACGAGCACTTTATGCAAAAGGAGATAGCCGAGCAGCCTAAGGCTGTACGCGATACGCTTTCTCCGCGAATTAAAGACGGCAAAGTGTCAATTCCGGAGCTCACCCTCACAGATGAAGAAATCCGAAATATCGGCAAGATTCATATAGTCGCGTGCGGCAGCGCATGGCATGTGGGTACGGCGGCGAAATATATTTTTGAAGATATGGCGCGTATTCCCTGCGAAACGGACCTTGCAAGCGAATTCCGCTACCGTGACCCTATAATCAGAAAGGGCGATATCTGCATAGTTATAAGCCAATCGGGCGAAACCGCAGATACCCTGGCGGCTCTGCGCGAGGCGAAGAGTAAGGGCGCAAAGGTGGTTTCTATAGTAAATGTGGTTGCAAGCACAATAGCGAGAGAGAGCGACGATGTTATCTATACAATGGCCGGACCCGAAATCGCCGTTGCCACAACAAAGGCTTTTTCGGCGCAGCTTGCCGTAGTATATCTGCTTGCACTTCGTTTTTCGAAGGCTGTCGGGCTGCTTTCCGAGGAAAGAGAAAAAGAGCTCACAAAAGAGCTTATGTGTCTCCCGTCGCAGATTGAAAACCTTTTAAATCTTACCGACGAGCTTAAAACGCTCGCCCATAAATACGTCGGCTCCGATAATGTGTTCTTTATCGGCAGGGGGCTTGACTACGCCATTTCTCTTGAGGGCTCGTTAAAGCTCAAGGAAATATCGTATATCCATTCCGAGGCATACGCCGCGGGCGAACTAAAGCACGGTACAATATCTCTTATCGAAGAGGGCACTCCCGTGTTTGCCGTGGCAACGCAGGATAAACTTTTTGAAAAAACTCTCGGAAATATTAAAGAGGTAAAGGCGCGCGGCGCGTCGGTAATCGCGCTTGTCACCGACAAGCACGCTTCCGTTTCGGAATTCGCCGATGAGGTTATACGCGTACCCGTAACCGACGGCAATTTCTTACCGTCGCTGAATGTAATACCTCTTCAGATATTCGCTTATTATATGGCTGTGCTTCGCGGCTGTGACGTTGACAAACCGAGAAATCTTGCAAAATCCGTCACCGTGGAGTAACCCCGAATATTGCAATGTGTATGAATTTTCGGTATAATAAAGCCCGAAAACATAAAGGCAGGGTGAAAAATGGTACAGCTGTATTACGGTTTCGGTAAAGGAAAAACTTCCGCTGCGACAGGCGCTGCCGTTAGAGCCGCCGGCAACGGAATGAGAGTTGTATTTGCGCAGTTTTTTAAGGACGGTTCATCCGGTGAAGTGAAAGTGCTGAGAAACATACCCGGCATCACGGTGCTTTTGCCGAAAAGCGACTATAAGCTGTTTGAAAATATGACCGAATCGCGAAAAAAAGAGCTTTACGAAGATTATACCGAGTTTTTGCGCTCGTTGTTTAAAAGCCGAATCGGCTGCGATATGATAATTCTTGACGAAGCGCTCGACGCATACACGGGCGGTTTTGTTGACCGTGAGCTTTTTTTGAGCTGCATCAAAAGCTGCCCCGACAATCTTGAAATTATAGTGACGGGTCACGCAAAGAGCGACGATATAGCGGACGCGGCTGATTATGTGACGGAGTTTACCGCCGTTCGGCATCCGTATGAAAAAGGCGTAAAAGCTCGCCGCGGTATAGAATACTGAACAACATACTGCAAAAAGGAGCTGTAAAAAACTTCTGTTTTTTACAGCTCCTTGCTTTTTTGTAAAACACTTTATTTATTTTTTGCTGCCGTAAACGCTTTCGTAATCAAATTCTTCACATTTTCCTTTCACTATATGTATACAGCGTTTTCCGAGCGAAAATATGGGACCGTCGTGCCGCAGACTGTCGGAATACACGTCTATCACCTCGGCGTCGGGGAAAAGCTCTCTGAACCGTCTCACCTTTTCTTCGTCGCGGCAGTTAAGCCCTATAATGGCGCCGGTTTTCGGGTTGTGCTTTGTGCATATCAGCGTGTCAAATTTGAGCCGCCTTTGTATTTCGCACAGCAAGAAATCCGGACTTGCGCTTATCACAACGGCGTAGCGCTTTCTCTCTTTAAACCAGGGGAACACCTCTTTTTCGTGCTTATCCCAAAATTTGTTTACGGCGCTTTTGAGAGGAACCAACATTATAAAGCAGAAAAAATATTTTTTGAATGTGGTAAAGCTGATTATTTTAGTGACCAGTAATAGCGCCATGATTATTTGAAACGGCGCAAAAATAAGTATCCACGGGTAGTGCAATACACAGTATCCGAAAAAACGCGAACCGCTGTCCATAGGGTAAAGTGTGTGGTCAAAATCATATATATCGACTTGCATAATAAACCCCTTTGTCACAATTTGATAGTGTGATTTTAACATATTTTAACTTTCTTGTAAATACGGCGGTAAATATCTTGAAAACCGATGTGAAGCGTGTTAAAATAAAACCGTTGATATTTGTAAACAGCGCGGTTTTGCGCGAAAATAAAGGAGCAGAGTGTATGAGCGAAGAGAAAAAAGATAAGAAAAATTTCGGCCAGTTTATTAAGTTTGTTCTGTTTTCATGCTCGGCGGGCATTATACAGATAGGCAGCTTTACCCTTATGAGCGAGGTTATAATCAAGCTCTCGTTTTTCCAAAATTTGATGCAGAACAATGCGACTTTTGCCAAAATAATGGAAAACGAATACGGCCCCATGTACTTAATAGCGCTCATTCTCTCCGTAATCTGGAATTTTACCTTTAACCGCAAGTTCACGTTTAAATCCGCAAACAATGTGCCTATTGCAATGCTCAAGGTTTTCGGATATTATCTTGTATTTACGCCTGTATCAACCGTTCTCGGCAATTACTTCACGGCGAAGTTCGCCTCGTTTGCGGCTATAAACTATGTTGTTCTCGGCGTTACGATGCTCTGCAATATGATAACGGAATTTCTCTTTGATAAGTTCGTCGTGTTTAAGGGCTCCGAGGGTACCGCAAAGGATAAAAAGAACTCGAAAAAAGCCGATGAGCAGGCAAACGAAAAGGTTTAAAATTTTTGTATATTGCGACCCGCTGTGCATTTGCGCGGTGGGTCTGTGTTTTGTAAAGGATAATTATGACTTACGAGGACTCGGTAAACTATATACATTCGCTTCTGAAATTCGGTATGAATTTGGGGCTTGAGAGAATATCCGCACTGCTTAAAGAGCTCGGTGACCCGCAAAATAAGCTCACGTTTGTGCACGTTGCCGGTACAAACGGCAAGGGCACTACCTCCGCAATGCTGAGCAATATTCTTTGCGCCGCCGGTAAAAAGACGGGACTTTTCACTTCGCCCTATGTTTTTGATTTCTGCGAGAGAATACAGATAAACAATAAAAATATTCCGAATGATGACCTTTCACGCGTTGTCGAAAAAGTGAAAAATGCCTGTGACAGGTTGTCGGCAAGGGGAACTGAGCCGACGGAATTTGAGGCGATAACAGCCGCGGCAATGCTTTACTTTTATGAGCAAAAGTGCGACGCGGTTGTGCTTGAAGTGGGGCTCGGCGGAAGATATGACAGCACAAATATAATTCCCTGTCCCAAAGCCGCCGTGATAACCTCAATATCGCTTGACCACACAAAAATACTCGGCGACACTGTCGAAAAAATAGCCTTTGAGAAATGCGGCATAATTAAAAGCGGCGGAACCGTAATTACCACAAGCGAGCAAAACGAAAAAGCACTTTCCATCATAAAAGATACGGTAAGCGAAAAAAACGGGCGGCTTTTAATAGGCGATGTCTCCGACGCGGAAATACTGTCCGAGGATATTTTCGGCACGGAAATATCATACAGAGGGTTGACTCTTAAAATCCCGCTTGTCGGCAGGCATCAGGTGGAAAACGCCGTCGGCGTTATAACTGCGGCAAGAGCGCTCGGAATAAGCGATGAATTTATAAAAAAGGGCATAGAGAGTACGGTTATCCACGCACGTATGGAGATAATATCAAAGTCGCCCCTCGTTATGCTCGACGGCGGACATAATCCCGAGTGCGCCGCGGCGCTTGAAAATGTCATTGTACGGTTTGCGGACAATAAAAATATAACCGCTCTTATAGGTATGATGGCGGATAAAGACACAAAAGATTATCTTGCCGCAATTTTGCCGCACTGCAAAAACGCGGTGTTTACAAAGCCGTCAAATCCGCGCGCGGCAGACGAAACCGAGCTCTTGCGTGAGGGCGAGTGCTTTTGCAGGGACGTTATTTCCGTAAAGAACCCGAAAGACGCCTACAAAAAAGCCGAGAGCCTTGTAAAAAACGACGGTATGCTGCTTGTGTGCGGCTCGTTTTATCTGCTTTCCGACATTTTCGGCTCGCCCTAAAAAACTTGACATATCCGCGCTCTTTTGATACAATATTTATTCGTGTAATACTGAAATTTCACAGCCGCATAATATATTTTGCGGTGCGATTTATAAATTTGAAAGGCTATGGTGAATTAGTATGGCTCAGCAGGAAACCTTATTGACCGCAGAGGGTCTTCGCGACCTTGAAAAAGAACTTGAAGAATTAAAAACCGTCGGCAGAAAAGAAGCCGCAGAAAAAATCAAAGTTGCGAGAAGCTTCGGCGACTTGTCCGAGAACAGCGAGTACGATGAGGCAATGAGCGATCAGGCAAAGCTTGAAGCGCGCATCAACGAAATTGAGCATATGATCAAAAACGCAAAGGTTTTTGATGAGGACGCTCTCGGAACCGAGGTTGTTCACATCGGCTCAAAGGTCACCATGACAAACGAAAGCGGTGCAGAATTGCAGTACAAGATAGTCGGTTTTGCTCAGGCTGACCCCGACGATGGCAAAATATCCGACGAATCACCCGTAGGCAAAGCCCTTATCGGTCACAAGGTCGGCGAGACCGTTGAAGTGGAAGCGCCCGTAGGTCTTCTTAAATTCGTTATAAAGGAAATTTCAAAATAATTAAAATTTACGGGGCGAAAAGGAACTCTCTTTGTTCCCTTGCGCTCCTTTTTTAACAGGAAGTGAAGATATGGCAGACGAAAAGAATATAAGCAATGCGCCCGCCGAAAACCTCGACGAGCTGCACAAGATAAGAGTTCAGAAGCTCCTCGATTTACAGTCAGAGGGCAAAGACCCCTTTGTTATCACCAAGTGCGACGTAACTCATCACAGCACCGATATCAAAGAAAATTTCGATTCCCTTGAGGGTAAAGAGGTTTCCGTTGCAGGCAGACTTATGTCAAAGCGTGTTATGGGCAAAGCCTCATTTTGCAATGTGCAGGACCTCAAAGGCAGTATACAGTCGTATGTTGCCCGCGACTGCATAGGCGAGGACGAATACAAGGCATTCAAAAAGATGGATATCGGCGATATAGTAAATATCAAGGGTACCGTTTTCAAAACCAAAACCGGTGAGGTTTCGATTCACGCTACCGATGTCATTCTTCTTTCAAAAAGTCTTCAGGTTCTTCCCGAAAAATTCCACGGACTTACAAATACCGATACGCGCTACCGCCAAAGGTATATCGACCTCATTATGAATCAGGACGTCAAAGATACGTTTGTAAAGCGCTCCAAGATAATCAGCAGCATCAGAAATTATCTTGATTCCGAAGGCTTTATGGAGGTTGAGACCCCCATGCTCGTTGCAAACGCGGGCGGCGCGGCGGCAAGACCGTTTACCACTCATTATAACGCTCTCGATGAGGACGTTAAGCTCAGAATTTCGCTTGAGCTCTATTTAAAGCGCCTTATAGTCGGCGGTCTCGAAAAGGTTTACGAGATAGGCAGAGTTTTCCGAAACGAGGGACTTGACACACGCCACAATCCGGAATTTACTCTTATGGAGCTTTACCAGGCGTACACCGATTATCACGGTATGATGGACCTTACCGAAAATCTTTATCGCCACGTTGCAAAAGAGGTCCTCGGCACAACGGTTATAACATATAACGGCATTGAGATGGATCTCGGGAAGCCGTTTGAGCGTATCACAATGCTCGATGCGGTAAAGAAATATTCGGGCGTTGATTTTAATGAGATAAAGACTGTTGACGAGGCGAGAGCAGCCGCCAAAGAGCACAATGTAGAGTTTGAGCCGCACCACAAAAAGGGCGACATACTCAACCTCTTCTTCGAGACTTTTGTTGAAGAGCACCTTATACAGCCTACGTTTATTATGGATCATCCCATTGAAATATCTCCGCTCACCAAAAAGAAGCCGGAAAATCCCGAATACGTTGAGCGCTTTGAGTTCTTTATGAACGGCTGGGAGATGGCAAACGCTTATTCGGAGCTTAACGACCCGATTGATCAGCGCGAACGATTTAAGGCTCAGGAGGAGCTTTTGGCTCTCGGAGACGAAGAGGCAAATCACACCGACGAAGATTTCCTCTATGCTCTTGAACTCGGTATGCCCCCCACAGGCGGTATAGGCTTCGGCATAGACCGTATGGTAATGCTGCTTACCGATTCCCCCGCAATCCGCGACGTTTTATTCTTCCCGACAATGAAGCCGAGAGACTGATTATATTCTCATAAACTACATTCCAAAGGAGGCAGGCAAAAATGGATACAAACAAAAAGAGTGCAATAGAAGCTGTTGTTGATACTGCAATTTCTGCTTTTTCAGAAGGGCTGATTAGTCGTTACTCTGGTGAAGTAAATGACGAAAAAGGCGTAATAAATATGAAGAAAAACAATTGCTTTATTGCCGAACTCGGAGAAGAGTTTATGTTCTATTCAGCTTTTGTCAGGTCTTTTGACTCGTCTTTTGGAAACGTTTTAGAGAAAATGGGAAATAATATTGCAAAGCTATCTTACGAAGTTAAAAATAACATTGTTTCTTTTATCCTACCGGACCAAATCAGTAGAATATCAACAGTGTTAGATAATTATGTTGACCACGTTGCCACTCCAAGCATTATGCATTATTCTGAATATTCTTCTATATATCCGCGAGACATAACCAGTTATAAAAGGACACATGTTACTGACAATTACTTTTATAGCCGCGAAAAAAATGAACATTATCTAATTGAATTAAAAGCCTCCGGAGACCTTGATAATAAAAAAGCACGAGCAGAAAAAATGGCTTTGCTTGAAGAGTATTTTCTTTTGAAAAATCAGCTAAAAGATGATTCTACAGCCAAAATTAAAATATATTTCGGCACAGCTTATAATAAATTTGGAGAGGGAAAACAATGGCATCAAGAGAGAGTAAAACAGTTTTTTGCTGAAGATGAATTGCTTATAGGAAAAGACTATTGGAATTTTGTTTGCAATGATGACAGTGGCTTTGATGTTATGTTTGCACAATACAAACGCTCTGCCGACAGGATAAGAGAAGCATTAACTACAATAAAGGAAATGTATTTTAAATGATTGATATAAATAGTATCAGCAACTATTTGTTGATAAACAATGATTGCTTTTCTGTGTTAAAAGACATTCCCGACCATTCGATAGATTTAATTTTAACGGATCCACCATATAACATAGCCAAATACAGCACTGGAAATATTAAATTTAATTGGCGCAGCGAAATCAATAACGATTTGGCTGAATGGGATTTGGCAAAATTAGATCCGTTTGACTTGGTTGCAGAATTCAAAAGAATCCTGAAGCCAAACGGGAACATTTTTATCTTTTGTTCTTATAATATTATCGGCGAATATCATAAAGCTTTTGATCCTGAATTTGATACATTCCAGTTTATGGTTTGGCATAAAACAAATCCCGTGCCGAATTTCAGAAAATCATCTTTTCTTAACAGCTGTGAACTTATTATAAGCTGTTGGAATAAAGGACACACTTGGAATTTTACTAACCAAAGTGATATGCACAACTTTATTGAAAGTAGTATATGTATGGGTTCTGAAAGAATAAAAGATAAAAACGGTAAAAACTTGCATCCTACACAAAAACCGGTATCCATACTTGAAAAGATAATCAAAATCGCATCGAATGAAGGCGATATTGTTTTGGATTGTTTTAACGGTGTTGGAAGTACTGGTGTTGCTGCTCTTAAAAATCATCGCCGATACATAGGCATTGAGATTGATAAGGTTTACATGGAAGCAACAAAAGAAAGACTTAGACTTTTGAACTGTCGATAAAACAGAGCTTTTATCGCGACGTTTTATTCTTCCCGACAATGAAGCCGTTGCCGAGTGATAAGTAAGAATTGTATATTCGGTATATTAAATGGGCAATTCCTATAGGAGTTGCCCATTTTTAAAACAAACAGAAAAAATCGAATTTTACGGAGTCGAACAAGTGATGAACAAAACGGAAATTTATCAATTCCTAACTGAGCAGCATATTCCTTATGAAGTAACTGAACACAAAGCAGTATTCAATATGGAGGAGCTTGACTCAATAGTGCTGCCGTATCCTGAATGGGAGGCAAAATCCCTCGGAGTTACTTTGTGTGTCATCGCTGCTTTAGTGTTGCACTTCGTATGATAATCTGCTATGTTCGCTCTCTCATAAAATATTACTTAATTAAAAACGGAGTCGTAAAATGTCAATTACGGCTCCGTTTGAGTTTTTATAATTATTTTACAGTATATCGATATGCTCGCCTGCGAGGGCTTTGTTCATACTGCGTACCGCGCAGAATTTGCCGCACATAGAACAGGTGTCTTCATGCTCGGGTGAACGGTCGTCGCGTATAGCTTTTGCGGTTTCGGGGTCAATGGCGCATTTCCATTGAGCGTCCCAGTCGAGCGCACGGCGCGCGTCGCCCATTTTGTCGTCAATATCGCGGGCACCGCGTACACCTTTTGCTATATCGGCGGCATGAGCCGCTATACGGCTTGCAATAATTCCCTGTTTAACATCGTCGAGGTTGGGGAGGGCGAGATGCTCCGCGGGAGTGACATAGCAGAGGAATGCCGCGCCGTTCATGGCAGCCATTGCGCCGCCTATTGCAGCCGTTATGTGGTCATATCCCGGGGCTATATCCGTAACGAGCGGTCCGAGAACGTAGAAAGGCGCACCCATACATATGGTCTGCTGAACCTTCATATTTGCCGCTATCTGGTCCATAGGTACGTGGCCGGGACCCTCTACCATAACCTGAACGTCCTTTTCCCACGCTCTCTTTGTAAGCTCGCCGAGACGTACAAGCTCCTCTATCTGACATACGTCGGTGGCGTCTGCAAGACAGCCGGGGCGGCAGGCGTCCCCGAGAGATATTGTAACGTCGTATTCGCGGCATATGTCGAGTATTTCGTCATAGTATTCGTAAAACGGATTTTCTTCACCCGTCATACACATCCATGCAAAAACGAGCGAGCCGCCGCGCGAAACTATGTTCATTTTCCTTTTGTGTTTGCGTATCTGGTCAATGGTCTTTCTTGTGATGCCGCAGTGGAGCGTTACAAAGTCAACACCATCCTCTGCGTGGAGTCTTATAACATCGATGAAGTCTTTTGCCGTCAGGGTGTCAAGGTCTCTCTGATAGTGAATTACGCTGTCGTAGACCGGAACAGTACCTATCATGGCAGGGCATTCGTGCGTGAGCTTTTGCCTGAACGGCTGTGTGTTGCCGTGACTTGAGAGATCCATTATAGCCTCCGCGCCCATATTAACTGCGGAGAGAACTTTTTCCATCTCAACGTCATAGTCCTTGCAGTCCCTTGAAACGCCGAGATTTACGTTTATCTTGGTGCGAAGCATTGAACCTACGCCCTCGGGTGACAGACACTTGTGACGCTTGTTTGCCGGAATTACGACCTTGCCGCTTGCTACAAGGGGCAGCAGCTCGTCGGTTGTCATATGCTCTTTTTCGGCAACCGTTTTAAGCTCCTTTGTGACAATGCCCTTTCTTGCGGCGTCCATCTGTGTTGAATAAGCTTCTGTTTTCATCTTTGTTCTCCTTTGTATTAGGTTGATCATTGAACGGCAGTACCGCTCATTACTTTGACTTTATTATTCCCCGTCTCTTTCCGCGGCATATTTGCCCGAAAGTGCAAAGGCGTGATTCATGGGACCGTTTCCCTTGCCTAAATCGAGCATAAAAGCGAGTGCTTCCGAGATGTAATCTTTAGCGAGCTTTACGGATTTACTGAGAGTGAACCCCTTTGCGAGATTTGCGGCTATGGCGCTTGAGAGAGTACAGCCTGTGCCGTGGGTGTTGGGATTGGCTATGCGCTTTCCGTAGAACCAACGGTTCTCGTTTCCGTCATACAGCAGGTCGCTTGCATCCTCTATGCTGTGACCGCCTTTTAAAAGCACGGCACAGCCGCATTCGGAATAAATTTTTGCGGTGGCTTTTTCCATATCGTTTTTATCTTTTATCTCTGTGCCGGAAAGAACCGCGGCTTCGGGAATGTTCGGCGTCACGAGCGCGGCAATGGGTAAAAGCTCTTTTTTCATTACCGCGACCGCCGGAGTTTCCATAAGCCGTGAACCTGACGTGGCAACCATAACAGGGTCAACGACAATATTTTCGGCGCCGTAAAATCTGAGCCTTTCGGCTGTGGTGCTTATCAGCGCTCCCGTCGGAATCATACCCGTTTTAACTGCGTCGGGTCTTATGTCCGTGAATACCGCGTCTATCTGTTCTTTAAGAAAATTCGGTGTTACCTCCGATATGTCCGTTACGCCGGTGGTGTTTTGTGCCGTAAGAGCCGCAACGGCGCTCATGGCAAAAACTCCGTTCATAGTCATCGTTTTCAGATCAGCCTGAATACCGGCGCCTCCGCTGCAATCACTGCCCGCGATTGATAATGCTGTTTTCATATTTGCCTCCGTTTTGTAAATGTTATTTGTTTAGCATTATTTTTGTTAAGCGACAGAAGGTGGTGCCCCCAATCTGCCGCTGTTTGTTATTTAATATTTTTTATGTCGTTTATAAATTCATTTGGATGCAGAAAGTCGTTTAGATAAATATCCGATACAAACTTCATTTTTTCGGGCGACTTTTCGTGACTGTCATATACCGCTGCCACCGTAAAGCCTGCTTCCTTTGCCGTTTTTGCGGCGTGATAGGCGTCCTCAAAAACGAGCGTTTCGTCTTTTTCGGTGCCGAGAAACGAAAGTGCCTCAAAATATATGTACGGGTCGTTTTTGTCGTGCCCGACTTCCTCACAGGTGAATATTTTGTCGAAAAATCCGAAAAGGCCGCATCTTTTAAGAGCGCCCTCGGTGAGCTTGTGTTCGGCGGCGGTCGTAATGCACATACGCACATTCAGGCTGCACAATTCGGCGAGAAACTCGCGTATGCCGCTCTTCGGCTGTGCCTTGTAAAGATAAAAGTCAGCCACCGTTTTGTTTACGCCGTCCACTATTTCGTTTACGGATAAGGGCAAATCGTAATTCTCTTTAAGGTACCGAGCCGCGCCCGAAAGACTCATGGCTTTGAGCGCTTCGCAGAGATTTTCTCTCGGCGTTTTGCCGCACAGCCTTAAATAATCTTCGCCTGCGGTATCCCATACCGACATTGTGTCAAAAAGTGTTCCGTCAAAATCAAATACGGCTCCGCTCAGTTTCATTTTGAATTCACCGTCTCTTCGGACAGCGTGCGAAGACTGCGGCAGGTGCTTTCGATGTCGTCCGCTCCGAAGATTGCGCTGACAAGAGCCACACCGTCGATTCCGGTATGCGACAGCTCTTTAATGTTGCCGCCGTTAATGCCTCCGATAGCGACCACGGGAACACTTACGCGGTCGCAAATGCTTTTAAGCATATCTTTTGTAAGCACATCTGCGTCGGGCTTTGTGGAGGTGCCGAATACCGCGCCTACCCCGAGGTAGTCTGCGCCGTTTTTAACTGCGTCAAGAGCCTCTTCCACGGTATGAGCGGAAACGCCGATTATCATATCGTCACCGACTTTTTGGCGTACACGGGCGGCTTTCATATCGTCCTGACCTACATGGACGCCCTCCGCATGACATTTCACGGCAATGTCAACATTGTCGTTTACTATAAACGGAACACCATAGCTTTGGCAAAGCTTATGAATTTTAATTGCTTCCTCAAGAAATTCCGGCTCCGAAAGCTCCTTTTCACGAAGCTGTACGCAGGTACACCCGCCCTTTAATGCGGATTCAACCTGCTCGCAGAGCGTTTGTTTGCCTGTCCAGGCGCGGTCCGTTACCGCATAGAGAAGCACATAATTTTTATCGCATTTCATATTTTGCACCCTCCGTAAGACTTTTCGGCGTCATATTGTAAACGGCGTCAATGATGTAATTTCTGTATGAAGCGTTGCCGTCGAGAGGTGAGAGCCTCTCAAAAGCCTTTTCACCGGCAAGCCCCATAGCCGAAACCGCTGACGCAGCCGCTGTAAGAACATCGTCCTTATTCGCCGTAACGAATGCGGCGGTCATTGCCGAGAGCTGGCAGCCCGTGCCTGTGACGGAGGACATCATATCGGTGCCGTTCCTTATTATAAAAGCTCTGTCACTATCGGCTACTATATCGATTTTCCCCGTAATTGCAATAACCGAGCCTGTCTTTTCGGCAAAGTCCTCGGCGAATTTAACCGCAGAGTCAAGGTTTTCATCGGTAACTCTGTCGGCGATGTCGGCGTCAACGCCCTTTGTTGAGCCGGAGCCTGTTGCCAATGACTTTATTTCGGAAATATTTCCGCGTATCACGGCAAAATGTATATTGCGAAGAAGAGAAAGCGCCGTCTCGGTTCTGAGCCGTGACGCGCCTGCACCAACGGGGTCCAAAACAACGGGGTGAGAAAGCTCGTTTGCCTTTTTGCCTGCCGAAAGCATTGATGAAATCGTCCGTGAATTCAGCGTGCCTATATTTATGTTGAGGCCGCCGCATATCGAGGTGATTTCTTCCGCCTCTCTTTCGTCGTCCGCCATTATAGGCGAAGCTCCGCATGCCAACAGGATATTTGCGCAGTCGTTAACCGTAACATAGTTTGTTATGTTGTGAATTAACGGGTTTTTGATTTTTACGTTTTCAAAAATTTCTCCGAACATAATATCACAGCCTTTCGGATTTATTTGAGTCCGTTTTGCATTTTAGAGAGAACTCCGCATTTTTTAAGTGTAAAAACAAGTATTCCGGAAATTATCGCGCCTGCCGCGGTAGATATAAAGAACGGGAAAATATATGCGTAAAACGCTATGTCGGAAGCACTTTTGCCCATAAGCAGTACGGCTACGGGGTAAGCGCAAAGACCGCCGAGAACGGACGTTCCGCCGACTTCTCCGACGAGGGTTAAGGGTAGGTTTTTTGTCTTTTTATAGACAAGACCGCACAAGAGCGCACCGAACATACTGCCGGGGAATGCCATAAGGCTTCCGAGACCGAGCAGATTTCTGATAAGCGACGCCGCAAAGGCAACGCCGAGACCGTACCACGGACCGAGAAGTACGGCGCAGAGAATATTTACCATATGCTGTATCGGGGCGCATTTGCTGCCGAACACCGGAAAAGAGAATAAGCTGCCGACTACCGCTATTGCACAAAACATACCTGCAAGGGCAAGCTTTTTGACCTGATTTTTTTTCATATTAAAGTTACTCCTTTGAAAAATCTCTCGGTCGAGACTTTTTGGTCTCCTCTCACGCCGGAACACGGCTTCCCATCGCAACAGTGTTTTATATGATTTGATTTGCAACACCGATATTACAGAACTACGGGCGCTCCCCCGGCTTTCTGCCGCGTCATTTTCCCCGCGGGGCATTTTCACATCCTCTGTTTTGTACAGCAGCCCTTTTATCTTCGTTTTCGGACATAACAAAAAAACGGAGCCTTTTGCGAAGCTCCGTTTAAAAGTCTTTTTTAGGTGACTTCCTACGGCGGCATTATCCGCATCAGGTGAAAAGGGTCGAAGTTGATTACTTCCTCTCAGCCTGCTTTACAAGCTCCCCTGTACTTAAAATGTATTCGGTTTTTTACCTTTAGTTATTATATACCGACAAGACGTCGTTTGCAATAGCAAAGTGTCATATAATGCGACAAAACAGTTGCCGCTGTTTGCTGAAAGCGCTTGACTGCGGCACTTAATAAAGTTATAATTTTATTGTTATTTTGGTAAAAATTTTCTCGGAGGGAATAATGAAAAAAACATCTCAAAAAATTCTGTCGGTAATATTGCTCCTTTCGGTACTGCTCGGTGCATTTTCGATTGTGTCGTTTGCATCCGATAAGGATTCGCTGAAAAAAGAAGACGGCATATGGTACTATATGCGCGACGGCGAAAAAGACGATACTTATACGGGTCTTGTTAAGTATTATGATACTTGGTATTATGTAAAAGACGGCGTACTCGATTGGGAGTATACAGGTCTTACAAAATATTACGGTACATGGTACTATG
>DJOQ01000010.1:83940-90193 GCA_002437245.1 Ruminococcaceae bacterium UBA6434 | reverse complement strand
ACGCACGGCTGCACGCATTCTCGGAAATATTTAAGCAAAGGTTTCTGAAGATAATACGCACCCCGCACTTTTTTGCCGCCCTCTCGAGTACCTTCGTACACTTCAGGGCGACAAAAACGCACGGTCGGCGACGGCGAAAAACATATATTTTTGTTTGCCGCCTGCTATATAAATTTTCGGTAAAACATATTTAGACAAAAAATAACTAAACTCACAAAATTGAGCCTAAAGAAAGGACACCTCAAAAAATGGAAGAAAAAACTCTCGGTGTTCTGGGCGGAGTAGGGCCGCTCGCAACCGTATATTTTGCGGATCTTGTTGTCAAAATGACAGATGCCAAGACCGATCAGGAGCACATCTCCATGGTCATTTTAAATCACGGAGCAATACCCGACAGGACCGATTATATTCTCGACCACTCAAAGCCGAATCCGCTTCCGGTTATGATTGCCGACGCAAAAAAGCTTCAGGCGGCAGGGTGCGATTATATAGTTATACCATGCAACACGGCGCACTATTTTTATGACGAGATACAGAAAAACGTCGATATTCCGATAATCAACATTATAGAGGAGACTGTAAAATACGCCATAAAGACGGTTCCCGGGCTTAAAACACTCGGGATTTTGGCAACGGAGGGAACTATAAAATCCGGGGCGTACGAGCGTGTCGCCGACAAGTATTCCATAGAATGTAAGCTGCCCGACGATGAGGACAAAAAGTCGCTCATGAATATCATTTACGGCGAAGTCAAGGCGGGCGAAAAGGTCGATATATTTGAATTTATGAGAATTATCGGCAATATGAAAAAGCAGGGGTGCGACGCCGTTATACTCGGCTGCACCGAGCTGTCGATAATCGACAAGGATTTCAGTCTTTCCAAAAAAGACAGCAAAATTATAGACTCCATGGAGGTCTTGGCGCGCAGGAGCATAGAGCTTTGCGGCAAGAAAATTAAAGAATAACGGAAGGAACAGCATATGTGTGGTTTTGTAGGGTATGTCAATGACACACCGGATAAGTCTGTAAACAAGAAAATAATAAAGGATATGGCGGATCGCATCCGTCACCGCGGTCCCGATCAGGACGACTACTATGTGGATTCGTCCGTTTCGCTCGGTTTCCGCCGCCTGAGCATAATAGACCTTGACGGCGGCAGTCAGCCGATACTTAACGAGGACGGTACAAAAGTCCTCATATTTAACGGAGAGATTTACAATTATCAGCCCATAAGAGAAGAGCTTATAAAAAAAGGTCATGTTTTTCGCACAAAGACCGATTCGGAAGTTTTGCTGCACGGTTATGAGGAGTACGGCTGCGAGCTTTTAAACAAGCTGCGCGGAATGTTTGCCTTTGTAATTTGGGACAGCACCGAGAAGAAGCTCTTCGGCGCGCGCGATATATTCGGCATAAAGCCGTTTTTCTATTATCTCAAGGACGGAAACTTCCTTTTCGGTTCCGAGATAAAGGCGTTTTTGTCAAATCCGCTGTTTGAGAAAGAGCTCAATGAGGAGAGACTTCCCGATTACCTCTGCTTTGAATATATCCCGACCACCGAGACTATGTTCAAAAACGTATACAAAATGGAGCCGGGCAGTTATTTCACCTTTTCGGACGGCAAATTCGAAACCAAAAGATATTTTACTCCCGAATATGATATTGACGATACAAAGTCCATTGAGTATTGGGAAGATCTTATTGACGAGACCTTTAAGGGCTCTACCGTGGCGCACGGCATTTCCGACGTTGAGGTAGGCTGCTTCCTTTCAAGCGGTGTAGATTCGAGCTATGTCGTTCACGAAATGGCAAAGCGCAATGATGTAAAGACCTTTTCCGTAGGCTACGCGGAGGAAAAATATTCCGAGCTCTCTCATGCTCAGGAATTTGCAAAGCACGAAAACGTCAAGAATTTTTCCAAAAAGATAACCGCCGAGGAGTACTTTAATGTTACTCCCATGGTTCAGTATTATATGGATGAACCGCTCCCGAACCCCTCGGCAATAGCGCTGTATTTTCTCGCAAATCTCGCTTCGCAGCAGGTAAAGGTCGTTTTGTCGGGCGAGGGCGCAGACGAGCTTTTCGGCGGCTATCATTATTACCGTGAACCACTTGATTTCGCAAAATATATGCGTCTTCCGCAGGGGCTTCGCAATATGCTCGGCGGTATTGCCGAAAAAATGCCCCCGTTCCACGGCAAGAGGTTTTTGACGCGCGGCAGATACCCGATAGAAGAGCGTTATATCCGCAACAATTACGTTTACAATCACGAGGACGTCGATAAGGTGCTTGCAAAGCACATTCCGTCGAAAGACCCTGCCGTGTATACAAAACCGTTTTTTGATGAGGTTAAAAACGAGGACGACATTACCAAAATGCAGTATGCCGACATTCGCACTTGGCTTGTGCAGGATATACTCGTAAAAGCGGACAGAATGAGTATGGCAAATTCGCTGGAGCTTCGCGTTCCGTTCCTTGATAAGGAAATGCTCAAAATCGCTCTTCGCATACCCTCCGAATACCGTGTGAATAAAGAGACTACCAAGGTAGCTTTAAGGGGTGCCGCGGCAAAAGAGCTCCCCGCGCAGACCGCCGCTATGAGAAAAACCGGATTTTTAACGCCTCTCAACGATTGGCTCCGCCGCGATGAATATTACAATATGGTAAAAGAAAAATTCGAGGGCGAAGTTGCGGCGAAATTCTTTAACCGTGACTATATAATGAAACTTTTGGATGAGCACAAGGCAGGCACGGCGCACAATATGAAAAAAATCTGGTCGGTTTATTCGTTCATTCTCTGGTATGAGAAGTATTTTGTAGAGAACTGATTGCGTAAAGCCGATATTTATGGCATAACCATGAGCCGTAAGACATATGTTCTTACGGCTCTTTTTTCTTTTAAGGGGAATATTTTTTTTGCGCTTTGACGCCCTGTTTTAATCTAAATTCATTGATATATCGGCGCGATAGTGATAAAATATAAAAAAAGAAAAAAGGAGGCATATTTATGCAGATGACTTTTCGCTGGTTCGGCCGCGATAAGGACACCGTAACTCTTGAGCAGATAAAGCAAATCCCGGGAGTGACAGGCATAGTACCGGCTCTTCATTACCTGCCGGCAGGGGAAGCTTGGCATCTTGAGGACGTCACCGCAATGCGCGATGAGATAGTCGCCGCAGGCTTTACCATGGAGTGCATAGAGAGCGTCAATGTCCATGAGGATATAAAAATAGGACTTCCCTCAAGAGACAAATATATAGAAAATTATATTGAGAGCATACGAAATCTCGCAAAGGTCGGAGTTAAGGTTATTTGCTATAACTTTATGCCTGTTTTCGACTGGACAAGAACCGACCTTGCCATGGATATGGGCAACGGCGCCACGTGCCTTTCATATGACGGCACTCAGATAGAGGGCAAATCTCCCGAGGATATGTTCCGCGAGATTGACAATAATTCAAACGGCTACGCGATGCCCGGCTGGGAAACGGAGCGTATGGGCGAAATAAAAGAGCTGTTTAAAAAATACGAGGGCGTAACAGCCGACGACCTTTGGGAAAACCTCAGATATTTCCTTACAAGGCTTATGCCCGTCTGCGAAGAGTGCGACGTCAAAATGGCGATACATCCGGACGATCCGCCATGGGGAATATTCGGGCTGCCGCGTATTATAACGGGGCGCGATTCATTTGAGAAGCTTTTGGACATTGTTCCGTCAAAGTATAACGGAATTACTTTCTGCACCGGCTCTCTCGGCGCAAATAAAGACAATGATTTGCCTGCCATGATACGCGAATTCGGCGACAGAATATATTTTGCTCACCTTCGCAATGTCAAGGTTTCGGGCAGACATTTCAACGAGACGGCTCACGAGTCAAGTGAGGGCTCTCTCGATATGTACGAGATAGTAAAGGCTCTTCAGGATGTAGGATTTGACGGCTATGTGCGTCCCGACCACGGCAGAATGATTTGGGGCGAAGTTGCAAGACCCGGATACGGTCTTTATGACAGAGCGCTCGGCGCCGCATACCTCAACGGTTTGTGGGAGGCCGTTGAGAAATCAAAAAAGTAATTAAAAGTACGAACCGAAAGGAATGGACTTTATGAAACACGAAAATTTAAAGGGCAGAGTTGCAGTAGTTACGGGCGGCGGCGGAGTTCTCTGCGGAGACTTCTCCAAGGTACTTGCAAAGCAGGGCGTAAAGGTTGCCGTGCTTGATTTAAACGAGGCGGCGGCTCAAAAGGTAGTTGACGAGATAACCGCCGACGGCGGAACGGCTGTTGCCGTAGGCTGCAACGTGCTTGACCCCGAGAGTATGCAGAAAGCGCGCGAGGTTGTAAACGAAAAGCTCGGCACCTGCGATATTCTTCTTAACGGAGCGGGCGGCAACAATCCCAAGGGCACTACCACCAAAGAAACCCTCGAAAAAATAGATTTAACTCAGCACGACGAAAACATCAAGACGTTTTTTGACCTTGACCCTCAGGGAATTTCGTTTGTGTTTAATCTCAATTTCCTCGGAACACTTATTCCGACTCAGGTATTTGCACGCGATATGGCTCAGAAAGAAAATACCTGCATAGTTATGATTTCCTCAATGAACGCCTATCGTCCGCTCACCAAAATACCGGCATATTCGGCTGCAAAGGCGGCAGTTTCAAACTTTACACAGTTTATGGCGGTTCATTTTGCCGAGGTAGGTATCAGAGTAAATGCAATAGCGCCGGGATTCTTCTCTACCAATCAGAATAAAACGCTCCTTTGGAATGAGGACGGCACTCCCACCGCGCGTACAGGCAAGATTCTTGCCGCGACTCCCATGAAGCGCTTCGGTGAGCCGAGCGAACTTGACGGTACGCTTCTCTTCCTCTGCGATGAGGAATATTCGGGCTTTATAACCGGCACAACAATTCCGGTGGACGGCGGATTTAACGCTTATTCCGGAGTTTAATGCAAGCAGTTTCAGGAGAATAAATATGGACCTTAAAATAAAAGACGCATCTTCATGCAAATACGATATGATTTCTCTCGGCGAAATAATGCTGAGACTTGACCCCGGTGAGGGCAGAATTAAAACCGCGCGTTCTTTCAGAGTTTGGGAGGGCGGCGGCGAATACAACGTCGCAAGGGGACTCAGACGTTGTTTCGGTATGCGTACCGCGGCTGTTACGGCTCTTGCCGACAATGAAGTCGGCAGGCTCGTAGAGGACTTTATGTTAGAGGGCGGAGTTGATACTTCTCTCATAAAATGGGTTCCTTACGACGGTATAGGCAGAACGGTTCGCAACGGTCTTAACTTTACCGAGCGAGGCTACGGTATAAGGGGAGCTCTCGGAGTTTCCGACCGCGGAAATACCGCTGTTTCAAAATTAAAGCCGGGCGATATTGACTGGGAACACATCTTCGGCGAACTCGGCGTTCGTTGGTTTCATACCGGCGGAATTTTTGCCGCACTTTCCGAAACTACCGCAGAGGTGGTTATAGAGGCGGTTAAAGCGGCTAAAAAGTACGGAACAATCGTTTCCTATGACCTCAATTACCGTCCGTCCCTCTGGAAAGACATCGGCGGAAAGGAAAAGGCGCAGGAAGTAAACAAAAAAATAGCAAAATATGTAGACGTTATGATAGGCAATGAGGAGGATTTTACCGCCTGCCTCGGCTTTGAAGTAGAGGGCAATGACGCAAATCTTAAAAAGCTCAATATCGACGGCTACTGCAAAATGCTTTCCGAGGTTGTAAAGGTATATCCCAATTTCAAGGCTATCGGTACCACCCTGCGTACCGTAAAAACCGCGACGATAAACGACTGGTCCGCAATGCTCTATGCCGACGGCAGCGTTCATAAGGGTATGTCTCTCCCCTCACTCGAAATCCTTGACCGTGTAGGCGGCGGCGACAGCTTTGCCTCCGGACTTATCTACGGCCTTATGACCACCGGCGACCCCGACAAAGCCGTAAATTACGGCATAGCTCACGGTGCTCTCGCAATGACCACGCCCGGCGACACATCTATGGCGTCGCTCAAAGAAGTAGAGAATATCGTATCCGGTGCGGGTGCACGCGTTCAGAGGTAAAATCTTACGCATCTTACAGCTTTTCGGTGCCCAAACTCGCATATTAAAAATATGCTTCGGGGCACCAAAAAGCCGTCATATACGAAATCTTTTACCTCTGAAATCAAGTGGTAAAATCCTACGCATATTAGGGCTTTTCGGCGACCGAACTCACATATTAAAAATATGCTTCGGGGCACCA
>DJOQ01000010.1:1384-83758 GCA_002437245.1 Ruminococcaceae bacterium UBA6434 | reverse complement strand
CTGAACTCGCATATTAAAAATACGCTTCGGGGCACCAAAAAGCCGTCATATACGAAATCTTTTACCTCTGAAATCAAGTGGTAAAATCCTACGCATATTAGGGCTTTTCGGCGACCGAACTCACATATCAAAAATATGCTTCGGGGCACCAAAAAGCCGTCATATACGAAATCTTTTCCCTCTGAAATCAAGTGGTAAAATCCTACGCATATTAGGTTTTTTCGGCGACTGAACTCGCATATTAAAAATATACTTCGGGGCACCAAAAAGCCGTCATATACGAAATCTTTTCCCTCTGAATCAAGTGGTAAAATCCTACGCATATTAGGGCTTTTCGGCGACTGAACTCGCATATCAAACCGAGGACTTTTGGTTTTTAAGCTTATATTAAGGGTATGCGTAAGGAGCAAGACTAAATTTTAAAATAAATGTATCCGGAGATGTTACTAATGGATAAAGAACAAATACTCACAAAAATTCAGGACTGCGGTATAGTCGCGGTTGTTCGTGCCGAGAGCACGGACAAGGCAATACGCATTACCGACGCTTGCATTGAGGGCGGAGTTGCCGCCATAGAGCTCACGTTTACCGTGCCGCACGCCGACGAGGTAATCGAGGAGCTTGCAAAGCGTTATACTCCCGACGAGATTATTCTCGGTGCAGGCACGGTGCTCGACGCCACAACGGCACGCATAGCCATGCTTTCGGGCGCTCAGTATATAGTAAGCCCCGCTCTTGACCTTGACACGCTTCATCTGTGCAACCGCTACAGAGTTCCGATGATGCCCGGTATTATGTCGGTACGCGAGGGACTGCTCGCAATGGAAAACGGAGCGGATATACTAAAGGTATTTCCTGCCGACCTTTTCGGGCCGAAAATCATAAAGGACATTCGCGGACCTATTCCCTATGCCAAAATGATGCCCACGGGCGGTGTTAACGCCGACAATGTAGGCGAATGGATAAAGGCAGGTGCCGTAGCGGTAGGTGCGGGTTCGTCACTCACGGCTGGCGCTAAGACCGGCGACTATAAACAGATAACCGAAACCGGCAAGAAATTCGTTGCAAACATTAAGGCTGCAAGAGCCGAAATGAACAAATAATTTTAAATTAAAATAAAGGGGTAATTAAAATGGAAAAAACCGTAATGGTAGAAACTTCCGCAAGACACGTTCACGTTACCGAGGAGACGCTTGAAATACTTTTCGGTAAAGGTTATCAGCTCACCAAGAAAAAAGACCTTTCACAGCCGGGTCAGTTCGCCTGTGAAGAGAGAGTCCAGGTTATAGGACCTAAAAACAGCTTCCCGGCTGTTTCTATATTGGGTCCCACAAGACCTGCCGATCAGGTTGAGCTTTCGGCAAGCGACGCGCGCTCAATAGGCGTTGCAGCTCCCGTCCGCGAATCGGGCGACATTGCAGGCAGCGGTGCTTGCAAGCTGGTAGGTCCCAAGGGCGAAGTTGAGCTTAAAGAGGGCGTTATCATAGCCAAAAGACATATACATATGACTCCCGAGGACGCCGAGAATTACGGCGTAAAAGATAAGCAGGTTGTATCCGTTAAGATAGATTCACCCGAGCGCTCACTTGTTTTCGGCGACGTTGTTGTAAGAGTAAGCCCGAAATTCAAACTTGCAATGCATATTGATACCGATGAGTCAAACGCTGTAATGGCAGGTCGCGACGCGACAGGTGTTATTCTTGACTGATAAATCGGCACGATAAAAAACAAACTTCTTTGTAAGGCACGCTTCTTTACGGAGCGTGTCTTATTTTTTGCCGCAAGTTCAAATATTTTAAAAGGAAGGGCACGTTGGCCGTCTCATAAATAATCGGAGCTTGTTCATATAATTTAACGATGTGATTTTATAAAATTTCATCTTTAAATATTCACAAAATGAAGCGGTTGCTTTTGCCGCTTGCATATGATATATTTAATTTATCACATTAAATTGCGTCTTATCATTAATATTTTCACGAGAAAGGTTAGAATTATCACAATGCATGAAAACATAAAGGTATACAGAGAAGAGAACGTACCGTTCGGAATACATTTTGTCGGCGAAACCCTGTGTGACGAAAAATACCTTATAAGCAGAAAAAGCAGCGACATTATATCGCTTGAATATATTGTTGAGGGCAGCGGCACGCTATGTATAAACGGACAGACGCTGCACCCTAAAAAGAATGATGTATTTTTGTTGCTTGAGGGCAGCGAACACAAATATTACTGCGACAAAGATAAGCCGTGGCACAAATATTTTGTAAGCTTTTACGGGCCGGTTGCAGATATGCTTATTAAAAACTATCTGCCCGAAAACACCTATCTTTTTGAGGACTGCTCGATTCTCAGAAGAAATTTTGAGCGCATATTTGACTACGCCTTTAATAATGAAGATATGGCAAAAATAAATTACGGCATAAGCACCGAGCTGTTTAAGATATTCAATTTGCTGTATACGCGCCAAAAAACCGAAAGCGAAGATTTGGCGGACAAAATCAAGCAATATATGGAAAACAATATTGCCGAGGAATTTAACCTTGAAACTCTGTGCCGCGATATGAATTATTCAAAAAATCATATTATAAATGTATTTTTCAATAAATTCGGAGTAACCCCTTACAAATACTATAAGGACAATAAAATTCAGCTTGCAAAAGAATATCTCACAAACACCAAAATGACGGTGGGCGAGATTTCAAACGCACTCGCATTCTCCGATCAACAGTATTTCTCATATTCGTTCAAAAAAGAAACAGGGTACTCTCCGAAAAAATATCGCGATTTAATGAAAGTGTGATAAATCGTAAATATTTTATGATATATTCTACTGAATTCGGCGATGTTATGTGCTATTTTTAATAAAGATGCTAAATCGAGGACGAAATTATGGGAAAATTCAGTTTCTATCTTGTTACCGATACTCATTATTATGACAGTTCCTTTAAACGCAGCGGAAAAGCGTACGAGGAGCGCAGCAAAACCGACCAGAAGTGCATTGCCGAAACTCCGGCGATTGTGGACGCAGGTTTTGCAAAAATAGCTGCCGACAAGCAGACCGATGTCATTCTTATTCCGGGCGACCTTGTCTACAGGGGAGAATATCAAAGCCATGTCGGTTTCAGAGACAGGCTTTACAAGTTAAAAGAGCAGGGCAAAAAAATATATCTCATTACGGCGCGTCACGATTACGCGGAGGAACCGTGCGAATTTGACGGCGACAAAACAATTCCCGTTAAGGGTATGCAGAGAGAAGAGCTTAGAGATTTTTACAAAGATTTCGGCTTTGACTCCGCCGTCAGCGAGCACAAAAAAAGTATGTCGTATGTGGCTCAGCTTGCGGACGGTATAAGGCTGCTCGCTCTCAACTGCGACGGCGACTGCAAAGATTTCAAGGGCATTTGGGACGATCAGATGCAGTGGGCGAAAGAGCAAATCGAGGATGCGCACAAAAGCGGCAACTACATATTTGCAATGACGCATTATCCGCTTTTGCCGTTTTCGCCGATTATGAATTTAATAGGTGACTCCCATTTGACAGACTGGGAAAAGACCGCAAAAGCGCTTGCGGATTCCGGCGTGGATTTGATTTTTACGGGTCATATGCACGCGCAGTCGGTGACGGATTACACCACCGAAAACAACAATACAATAACGGACGTGCAGACCGCGTGTTTTGTGGGATGTCCGTGCGCTTACCGAAAAGTTACGTTTGAGGATAAAAACACGGTAAGCATCAAGTCGTACACCATAGATGATTTTGACTGTGATAAGGGCGGCAGAACGGCGGAAGAGTATTTAAAATGGCGTTTTGACAGAATGATAAATATCAAAATGGCTGAGATTTTGCCGAAACCCGTAAACAAAATGCTCGACAAGCTGACATTGAAAAAAGTCGGCAGGCTTTTGTGGCTTAAGGTTGACAAAAGCGTGGAAAACAGACTTGCCAAAGATTTGGGCATAGAGCTTGTAAGAAATATTTTTATCGGCAACGAGCCGTATGTAAAGGAAACGCCGATATACAGTGCCATGGAAAAAGCGCTGAAAAGGCTTCGCCCGGTCACCCGAGTTATCGAAAAGAAAATGTGCAAGAAAAACGCGGTGCTTAGCGATATCAATTCGTTTGTCCTTAATATGATAGGCGACGATGAGCAACAGGACTGGGATTTAACTCTTAATATAAACAAAAACAATTATAATATTGCCTCTAAGGGGGAGTAATTATGACCGAGATATCAAGCGCTGTTTTAAAAAATGCCGACGCAGATAAAAAGTACGTAAAAACGAGCGAATTTATATGGTATTTGATAGCCGTATTTTTTTACACGAATATGACCGGCTTTGTAGGTCAGTATCGTAACGCGTTCCTCGTTGACGTTGTTCAGATTACCAATAAGGAATCGTCGCTTTTCAGCGTAATTACAAGCGTTGTGCCGTTTATACTCAACTTCTTTATAGTTATGTATATTGACGGCAGAAGCATAGGCAAAAGCGGTAAATTCAGACCGCTTGTTATGCTTGCGGCAATACCCATGGGTATTCTTCTGTTCCTCAGCTTCTGGGTCCCAAAGAGCATAACCGGCTCGCTTTTGATGATTTACATAATCACCGTTGCCGTTTTATGGGGCGCTTTGAACACCTTCGGCAATACAATCAATAATATTGCCGTTGTCATGACGCCTAATCTCAAAGAGCGCGATACGGTTATTTCATTCAGAGGCATTGTATCTGCTGTCGGCAATTCTGCTTCACTTGTAATAGTTGTCGTTTTAAATCTTATCTGGAAAGACAATCAGGCGCTTCAGTTTATTGTTTGCGCGGCTTTGAGCGGCGTTTTGGGCATTATCACAATGCTCATCGGCATGAAAATGACAAGAGAGCGCATTGCATATGACAACGAAAAGAAAAATCCGCTGGTAGGCTTCGGCGATATTCTTAAAAATAAGTATGCATGGACTATTATCATATCGGAATTTTTAAAGAGCTTCAGAAGCATCGCAAACTATATGGGCGTATTCCTTGCAGCGGCTCTTCTCGGCTCGTCGAGTAAATTCCTCCTCTTCGGCTTGCCTACGGGTATCGGCACGGCGGTAGGTATGCTCATTATCAACTTCCTGCTTAAAAAGTTCGATTCGCGTACTCTTTACATTGCAAGCGGTATTTATTCGATTATCGCAAACACCTGTGCGTTCCTTATCGGCTTTACATATTTCAAGCAGGAAAAGAGCGGCGGTCCGCTTCAAATCGTATTTATCGTATTCCTCTTCTTAATCGGCTTGCAGTTCGGCGCGTCAAACCTTTTGCCGAGTATGTTCCAGGCAGACGTTTTGGAGGATATCGAGCTTAAAACGGGTAAGCGCCTTGATTCATCGCTTCCCTTTGTTATAGGTATTTTCACTATGGTCAGCGGCACTATCGCAGGCGCTTTGTCCCCGCTTATCCTCTACGGCGACAATTCAATATGCGGTTATGTTCAGGGCATTGAGGACGGCACAATGCAGTCGCTCAAAACCAAAATATGGATGCTGTTCTTCTACACGATTTTCCACGGTATTATGATGTTCCTTGCAGGTGTTCCGTTCTTCTTCTATAAGCTTACCGGCAAGAGAAAAGAGGAAATTCACGAAGCGCTTTTGGAGCAGAGAAATAAATACAACCTTAACAACGCCGAATAATCCATGTAATATTTAATAAAAAATATCTCTCATCTTTGGGTGGGAGATATTTTCCTATAGGAGAAAATATGAAAAAAGTAATTGTTGTTTCAAAAACGCATCTTGATTTGGGTTTTACCGACCTTGCTGAAAATATCAGAAAAAAATATCTTGATGAGTTTATACCCGAGGCTATAGATACAGCCGAGGCCGTAAATACCGACAGACCTAATTTTGTGTGGACCACCGGTTCGTGGTTGCTCAAGGAGGAACTGAAACACGGAAAAGCCGAAAATCGTGAAAAGCTTGTTTCGGCGTTGAAAAAGGGATATATTGCACCTCACGCGCTCCCGTTTACAATGCATACGGAGCTTTTGGACGGCGATACCGTCAGGTACGGGCTGTCTTTGGTTGACGAAATAGACAATATCAGAGGCAGAAAAACAATTTCTGCAAAAATGACAGACGTTCCGGGTCACACCAAGGCGCTTATACCGTACCTCGCCGAAAAGGGTATCAGACTTTTGCACATAGGCGTAAACGGCGCGTCCGCAATGCCCGATGTGCCCGAGTGCTTTTTGTGGAAGTATAAAGACAGCGAGGTAGTTGTCATTTATTCGGGCGAATACGGCGGCGCTTACAAGAATGAATATGTGGACGATGTGTTGTATTTTGACCACACTCTTGATAATCACGGCTCGGGAAAAAAGAGCGCCGTTCTGAAAAATATCAAGTCCGTAAAATTAAAATATCCGGGATATGAGGTGATTGCAGGCACTCTCGACGATTATGCCGAAAAAATTTGGGCTGTGCGCGATAAATTGCCTGTCGTTACACAAGAGATAGGCGACAGCTGGATACACGGCAGTGCCGCCGACCCATATAAATCAGCCGCACTGCGGACGTTGATATCACTTAAAAACAGATGGCTTTCGGACGGTTCGCTGAAAAGAAACGATGAATATATAAATCTCGCCGATAACATTCTCTGTATTGCAGAGCATACGTGCGGTATGGATGTCAAAATCGCTCTCGGCGAATATGAAAACTATCTGAAAGATGATTTTACTTCCGCACGCCGAAAAAAGCCGTCTTATCAAAAAATAGAGAAGAGCTGGCAGGAGCAAAGGCTCTATATCGAAAAGGCGGTAAACGGATTATCCGAAGAGCATAAAAAACAGGCGCAGGACGTGCTCTCCGCTTTGCTGCCGAAAAAGCCGTTTGATATTTCAGCCGAAAAAGCGGAGGCCGATAAAGATTATACGGTAGGCGATGTAAAAATTGCGTTTAACTCATACGGCGGAATCAAAAGACTTGCAAAGGGCAACGCGGTGATTATCAGGGACAATTCTCTGCCGTGTGTGACGTATGACTCATATAATTACTCGGATTATGAGTATTGGTTTGCACATTACAGCCGCGATTTGGAAAAGACGGCGATTTGGGCAAAGCCTGATTTCGGTAAGCCGAATATCGAAAGAATCGCAAAAAAATACAAGTCGGGAAGATACGATTATTCTCTTAAAGAGCTTTCTGCGCATATGGCTCAAGACAAAGCGGTTTTTCTTGCAAAATTGTATATTGATGAATATTTTTCGGAAAATCTCGGTGCGCCGTCGGTTTTGGAAATCAAATACACCGTTGACGAAAACGGAGTTACAGCTGAAATATTGTGGCTCAATAAATCCGCTAACCGTCTGCCGGAGAGTACTATGTTTCATATCTATCCGGAGAGCAAGGGCATTGAGTTCCAAAAGCTTGAAGTAAAAATCGACCCGTATGATATTGTTAAAAACGGAAACCGCAATATCTCGGCGGTGCAAAATGTTACACTCGATAATGCCGTGGTTCATAATTACCATTCGCCGCTTGTCGGCATAGGTAACGGCAAAATACTTCGCTTTGACAATGTGTATTCGCCTTTATCGGACGGGCTTACATATATTCTCCACGACAATATATGGGGCACTAATTTCCCGCTTTGGTATGATGACAACGCATATTTTAAATTCAGAATAGATATTAAACATAACTACGGGTTAGACTCCGGATTAAACTCTTGATTTCCAAATTAAAAAAGAACAATAAAAACCTCAATCTCTTTTAGGAGATTGAGGTTTTTTTACAAAAAGCTTTGTGTTAAGTTTTATTTCTCGTCAGAATCCTTGCTCTTCTTGGTAAGTACAAGTGCAAGACCTGCTGCTACCGCAACACCTGCAACTGCAAACAAAGCAACATCGCCGGTTTTCGGGATAGAAGCAGTTGTAGTCTTTGTAGAGCTGTTTGCTTTTTTTGTGGTAGTAGGCTTTGTGGTATTGGTGGTGTCACCCGAACCGCCGATGCCGAGACCGCCGAGGAGATCTGAAATAGCTCCGCCGATCTGAGAGATGGAGTCAGAGGCGCCTTTGAAGAGGTCGCTGAAATCACCGTTTGAAAAATCGGGGAAGAGCTTATCGAGTATAGCGCTGCCGCTGCCGTTTGAGCCGTTGTTTGTAGGACCTTCACCGTTAGCTGCCTGATAGTGGCCGGTAATGGTTGCATACAATCTGAGCACCATTGTGTTGATGACATTTTCATCGGTAATGGGCGCAGCAAGCTTTGCGTTAGCAGCCTCTAAAGCAACGGAAACATCGTCCGCAATTGTGTCGGGAGATGTAATGTCGTTTTTGTAATCGAGGTTGCTGCCTACATAATTTGCGAGAGAATCAGCGGTGGTATTGCCTGCGGTAAGACCGTCATAAATAACTTCGGCAAAAACCTTCTGCTGAGCGGTGAGATCGGCGTTGTCATCAAAATTGCCTGCAAATGCGGGAATGCTTATCATAAGCATCATGGCAATGGCGACAATAACAGAAATCGTCTTTTTCATAACTTAAACAAACCCTTTCATTTTTTGTTAGGGAATGACCCCTTTATATTCTCTTGTATTATAACAACTAAAATTTTAAAAGTCAACCTGAAAATAACAAAAAAGATAATAAATATAGTGCCTGTTTTTCGGCATAATAAGATTAAGCAGGCGAGAGCCTAACCCGATATGCCGAACAAAAACCGTATTGCGGCGGTATTTCGCTTGCTCAGCCGCATGAGGCATAAGAAGAAAGGATTGATAATTTTGAGTAAAAAAGATAAAAACGAAAAGAAGCCGTCAAAGAAGGCTGTAAATAAGCTCAGCGAACTCGGCACGGAGATGGCTGAAATCTGGAACGGCTACAACGATACCACAAATGCCGACGTTTTGGGCAGCTATACGGGCAATCCCGCAGGCATCGACAACGAACCCGAGCAGGATTCCGACGACCTTTGAAAAAAAGCTTGCAAACCGTATATATATATGGTATTATAACACAGTAAGAATATTCGTATGATTGAGAGTGGGGCGACCCGCTCTCTTAGTTTTGTTAAGACTTTTTTACGAAAGGATATATCCGAATGGCAGAAAAATTGACCGGTACAGTAGGTACAGTCTGGAATATCGCACAGCCTCTCGCCGAGGAGCTCGGCCTCATTTTGTGGGACGTCCGCTTCCAAAAAGAGGGCGCGGAGTGGTATTTGCGCATATTCATAGATAAAGAGGACGGCGGCATAGGAATTGACGACTGCGTAAATATGAGCCACGCTCTCGACGAGCCGCTTGACGAAGCCGACCCCATAGACCGAAGTTATTCTCTTCAGGTCTCTTCTCCGGGCATTGAGCGCGAGCTTACAAGGGATTTCCATTTTACGAGATACCTCGGCAGCCGCGTAATAGTTAAGTTTATACGTCCCGTAAACGGCAAGAGAGTTTACAAATGCACTTTAAAGGATTACGACGCAGGTCTTATCACGGTTGAATTCGATGAGGGCGGCGGAATGTCCTTCGAGAAAAAAGAAGTTTCATTCGTAAAGCTTGACGACTTCGATATGTAATGTAAAAAATCGGTGAAACACCGCCTTGAAAGGAATGGTTATTAAAATGAATAAGGAATTTTTTGAAGCTGTGCAGATGCTTGAAAAAGAAAAGGGGATTCCTGCCGAGTATCTTTATGAGAAGATACAGAATGCCATAATCGTGGCGCTCCGCAAGGATTACAACGGCAAGGATGTAGTTTCATGCGAAATCGACCCCGAAAAGTATGAAATGAACGTATTTGTCCGCAAAAACGTGGTGGACGATATTGAGGACGAGGATACCGACATAACCGTAGCCGACGCCCAGCAGTACAAACCCGGCGCCGTGGCAGGCGATACTGTCGAGATAATGCTTGACACAAAGGATTTCGGCAGAATAGCAGCTCAGACCGCAAAGCACGTTATCCGTCAGGGTATACGCGACGCCGAAAAGGGTCAGATAATGATGGAGTTCCAGTCAAAGCAGCAGGAACTCGTTACCGCCAAGGTTCTCAGCGTTGACCCCATTACGGGAAACGCTACCCTCGAAATCGGCAAGGCGGAGGCAATTCTTCCGAAGGGCGAGCAGGTTCCGGGTGAAGAGCTTACCGTCGGCGAGCTTATAAAAGTATTTATAGTTGACGTCAGAGATACGGAAAAAGGTCCGAAAGCGATGATTTCACGCACACATCAGGGTCTTGTAAAACGTCTGTTTGAGACGGAGGTTCCCGAAATTTACGACGGCACCGTTACCATCAACGCAATTTCGCGTGAAGCCGGCGCCAGAACGAAAATGGCGGTCAGCAGCAAGGACGAAAACGTGGACGCAATAGGCGCCTGCATAGGTCCGAGAGGCTCGAGAGTCAACAAGATAGTCGAGCTCCTCGGCGGCGAAAAGATAGACATAGTCAATTACAGCGAAGACCCCAAGCAGTTTGTTGCGGCGGCTCTTGCTCCCGCAAACGTACTTAATGTAGAGATACCCGATCCGGAAGTTAAATCATGCGTTGTTACCGTACCGGATAATCAGCTCTCGCTCGCAATAGGCAACAAGGGTCAGAATGCACGTCTCGCGGCGCGCCTTACCGGCTGGAAGATAGATATAAAACCCGAAAGCGGATTTTACGAAGGCTGAGTCTTTTAGAGTTTAAGGGAGAACAAAATGAAGCAGAAAAAAATACCTCTGAGAAAATGTCTCGGATGCGGTTGCCAAAAGCCCAAACAGGAACTTGTGAGAGTGGTCAGAAGCGCCGAGGGCGAGGTTTCGCTTGACCTCACCGGCAAAAAGGCGGGCAGGGGAGCGTATATATGCAAAAGCGCACAGTGCCTCAAGGCGGCGCGCAAAGCAAAGCGGATAGACCGCGCGTTCTCGGTGACGGTACCCGACGAGGTTTACGACGAGATGGAAAGGGAGCTTTCGGAAAATGAATGACAGGACATTAGGGCTGCTCGGTATAGCAAGGCGGGCTTCGGCTCTGAGTCTCGGGCACGACGCGGCGCTGTCCTCCGTAAAAGAAGGCAAGGCTTCCGTATGTATTCTGGCTTCAGATTCGTCGGAAAGACTCAAAAACGAATTTATCTCCTTTTGCGAAAAGACCGGCGGCAAAACTCCGGTATTTACCCTTGGCTGTACAATGAACGATTTAGGCAGGTGCCTCGGCGCCAAAATGACCGCCGTACTGACGGTCAACGACGTCGGCTTTGCACGAAAAATAACAGAATTGATCCGGGAGGGAAAGTAATATATGACAAAAAAATATAAGATACATGAAGCAGCTAAAGATTTTAATATTCAGAGCAAGGAATTGATAGAGCTTGTCTCAAAATACTTCGACGGCGAGAAAAAATATCAGACCGCACTCGAAGAAAAAGAGCTTGATTTGATATTTGACCTGCTCTCGAAGGAGAAAGCGCCGAAGAACCTTGACAGCTATTTTGCAAGGCAGAAATCGGCGGACGATTTTAAAGAAAAGCAGCAGAAGTCCGCATCAAATGATAAAAAGACTGCCGATAAAGCGGACGGCGGCAAAGTAAAACAAAACGACAAGGCAGGAAATACGGCTCCTTTCAAGAGCAAAAAGGAAAAGAAAGAGAAAGACCCCTCAAAGCCGATGCAGTCGCGTACCAAGGGCGAAATGCGTCACGTTGACACAAGAGGCACATCGGTAGACCTTGATAAATACAACGAGCATTACGAAAACATTGCTCCCGTAAACAACCGCAACAACGGCGACAACACCGTTCACAAGCAGAAGTTAAAGCAGAAGTCTCAGCAGTACAGAAGGCAGCAGGGCGTAAGAAGCCACAAACGCGAGACAGAGGCTGAGCGCCTCAAGAGAATAGCGGCGGAGCGTGCCAAGAGACATATCAAGATAACCATTCCCGATGAAATCACCGTAGGCGATTTGGCTCTTAAACTCAAGATGACAGCCGCCGAGGTAATCAAAAAGCTTATGGCTCTCGGCGTTATGGCTACAGTTAACGACGTTATCGATTACGATACCGCGGCAATAGCGGCTTCGGAGCTCGGCGCAAAGGTCGAAAAAGAGGTCGTTGTAACAATTGAAGAAAGAATTATAGACGATACCGAAGATACAGAGGAAAACCTTGAACCGAGAGACCCCGTAGTAGTAGTTATGGGTCACGTTGACCACGGTAAAACCTCTCTTCTCGACGCCATAAGAAATACCTCCGTAACCGAGACCGAGGCGGGCGGTATAACTCAGCACATAGGCGCCTACAGAGTAAACCTTAACGGTCAGATGATAACATTCCTCGACACACCCGGTCACGCCGCATTTACATCTATGAGAGCGAGAGGCGCTATGGCTACCGACATTGCCGTTCTCGTAGTTGCCGCCGACGACGGTATAATGCCGCAGACCATAGAGGCTATTAACCACGCTAAGGCGGCGGGAGTCAGCGTAATAGTTGCCATAAACAAAATGGATAAACCGGACGCGTCCCCCGACAGAGTTCTTCAGCAGCTCACCGAGTACGACTTGGTTCCCGAGGAGTGGGGCGGCGACGTAATATGCGTTCCCGTTTCGGCAAAGACTCATATGGGTATCGATAAGCTTCTTGAGTCGATACTTCTCGTTGCGGAAATGCTTGAGCTAAAAGCAAATCCGAACCGTGCGGCAAAGGGTATTGTAATAGAGGCAAAGCTTGATAAAGGCAGAGGCCCCGTTGCAACGCTTCTTGTACAAAACGGCACGCTCAGAGTGGGCGACATTATAGTTGCCGGCACAACCGTAGGCAGGGTCAGAGTTATGACAAACGAGCGCGGTCAAAAGCTTGAAGAGGCGGGCCCGTCCGTACCCGTAGAGGTTATGGGTCTTGACGAAGTACCGACAGGCGGCGATAAATTTGACGCCGTTTCCGACGAAAAGCTTGCACGTGAACTTGTTGAGCAGAGAAAGCATGAGCAGAAAGAGGAGCAGTTCAAGCAGTTCCAGAAGGTTACGCTTGACAATCTCTTCTCATCTATTAACGAGGGTGAATTGAAAGAGCTCAATATCATAGTAAAAGCCGATGTACAAGGCTCCGTTGAGGCGGTAAAGCAAAGCCTTGAAAAGCTCTCCAACGACGAAGTCAAGGTAAAGGTAATACACGGCGGCGTCGGCGCAGTCAGCGAATCGGATGTTATGCTTGCCGCGGCTTCAAACGCGATTATAGTAGGCTTTAATGTCCGTCCCGACTCCGTAGCCGAGTCAATAGCGGAGCGCGACGGCGTAGACATGAGAATGTACAGAATAATCTATGACTGCATAGAAGAGATAAGCGACGCAATCAAAGGTATGCTCGCTCCTAAATACCGCGAAGTAACGCTCGGCAAGGCAGAGGTAAGAAATGTATTTAAGCTCTCCTCCGCCGGTATGATAGCCGGCAGCTACGTTCTTGACGGCAAAATCACAAGAAATTCACAGATTCGTGTTGTCCGCGACGGCATAGTTGTCTCGGAGGACAGCATTGCATCCTTAAAGCGCTTTAAGGACGACGTAAAAGAAGTTCAGTCCGGCTATGAATGCGGAATAGGTCTTGAGAAATTCAACGACATTAAAGAGGGAGATATCCTCGAGGCATTCGTTATGGAGGAATACAAGGACTGATCCCTTTTATATGAAAGGAATTTAGTTATGGCAGGATACAGAAAAGACAGAGTCGCGGAGGATATTAAGCGCGAGATAGTTGCGCTTATCCGCGAACTCAAAGATCCGCGCGTAAAAGATAAAATGCTCACCGTGGTAAGAGTCGAGGTAAGTCAGGATTTGAGCTACGCCAAGGTTTTTATAAGTTCGCTCTCGGGCATAGACGACGCAAAACAGGCTGTCAAGGGTCTTGAGAGCGCAACAGGGATTATACGGCGTGAAGTCGGCAAACGGCTTCATTTGAGAAAGGCTCCCGAGCTTAAATTTACGGCGGACGATTCGGTTGAGCACGGTATGGAAATTTTCAGAAAGATTGAGGCTCTGGAAAAAGAAGATGAAGAGGATAAATGAGGCCGAAGCGGCAGAAATTCTCAAAAATAAAGACAATATTCTGATTCTTACACACCGCAGTCCCGACGGCGACACGCTCGGGTGCGCTTTTGCGCTCCGACGCGTTCTCTCTGGGATGGGCAAAACGGTTTTGGTCGATTGCTCCGACGATATACCGAAAAAATATTCATATATGTGGGGCTCATCGGAAGAAAATTACAATCCGCAAAAGAGTATGGAGTTTACTCCCGATTTTGTAGTGGCGGTAGATGTTGCCGATTCAAAGCTTCTCGGGGCGCGCCTTATGGAAAAATTCCCCGAAATACCGCTGTGCATAGACCATCATATTTCAAATACGGGATATGCGAAAAAGCTTTGCCTTAAAGACAGCGCGGCGGCGTGCGAGATAGTTTACGACATAATAAAGTGCCTCGGTGTAAAACCGGACGCTTGCACGGCGGATTGCCTGTATACGGGAATTTCAACGGACACAGGCTGTTTCAGATACTCCAACGTGACGCCCGAAACGCACATTAAGGCGGCGGAGCTTATATCACTCGGGGCGCGGTTTGACGAGATAAACCGTGTTATGTTTGAGACAAAAACAAGGACTTATTTAAGACTTGAGGAGCTCGTTTTAAATTCGATAGAAATGTATTTCGGCGGAAAATGCGCCGTTATCACAATCACCAAGGATATGTTTAAGCAGAGCGGTTCAAATGAGACCGAATGTGACGGCATAGCTTCTCTTCCGCGCAAAATCGAGGGCGTTAAGGTCGGTGTTACGCTGAGAGAACGGGCTGACGGCACGTTTAAGGTGTCGCTCAGAACCTATGCCCCCGTGGACGCCTCGGCTATTTGCGCCAAAATGGGCGGCGGCGGTCATGCCCGTGCGGCAGGCTGCGATTTTGCCGCCGATTACGCCGACGGCAAAAAACAGCTTCTTGAAATAATCAAAACGGAGCTTGAAAACGCATGACGGGATTTATCTGCATTGACAAGCCTGAAAATATGACGTCGTTTACGGCGGCAAATTTGGTGAAGAGAATAACCGGCTCCAAAAAATCCGGGCACACAGGCACGCTCGACCCTATGGCGACGGGCGTGTTAACTGTTGCCCTCTCGGGGGCGACGCGCTTTATAGAGCTTATACCCGATCACGAAAAAAGCTACACCGCAAAGGTCTTGCTCGGCGTCACTACCGATACGCTTGATATTACCGGCACGGTAACAGGCGAATTTTCGGTAAATGTCACGCCGCAGGAAACGGAGAAAGCCGTGCTTTCATTTTACGGCGAGCAGCTTCAGACTCCGCCCATGTACTCTGCCGTAAGCAAGGGCGGAGTTCGTCTGTATGACCTTGCAAGGCAGGGCAAAGAAGTAGAACGCGAAAAGCGTAAAATAAATATAAGCGAAATTCGTGCATATGATTTTTCGGGTAATGAGTTTTCTCTCGACGTAACGTGCTCTGCGGGAACATATATAAGAAGCCTTGCCGACGACATCGGCAAAAAGCTCGGCTGCGGCGCGGTTCTCAAGTCGCTTCGCAGAACGAGGGCAAACGGGTTTTCGACGGACGACTGCGTTACGATAGAGAAACTGCGTGAAATATGCGAAAACGGCGAACTCGGCAATTACGTTATGCCGGTTTCGGAGGTTTTATCGCAGTATAAATCGGTGCGCGTAACTTCGGCGCAGGCGGTGAGGTTTAAAAACGGCGGAGGGCTGTTTCTCGACCGCATAGGAAATCCGACGGGCGAGGGATTTTTCAGAGTCTTTTCGCCCGAAGACGAATTTCTCGGAATAGGAGAAAAAAATACCGAAACCGGATGTCTCACGGTAAAGAGGGTGTTTCAAGGTGAATGAGTGTAAAAAATCCATAGCTCTCGGAACATTCGACGGGTTCCATTTGGGGCATCAAAGCGTTATAGAGCTTTCAAAAAAGAGCGGATATATGCCGTATGTGCTGCTGTTTTCCGACCATCCGCTATTGTGCATAAAGGGGCAGGCGCCGCCCGAAATACTCACAAAAAGCATACGCAAAAAATTGCTCGACGAAATGAACGTCGGCGCTCTCAATATTGATTTCTCGGAGATAATGCACTTGTCGCCCGAAAGCTTTGTCAGGGATATTCTCGTCAAAAGGTTTTCGGCAGGCGCGGTATCCTGCGGTGAAAATTATACTTTCGGGGAAAACGGTTCGGGAAACATTGATACGCTGCGCCTCTTGTGCCGAAAATACGGTATAGAGCTTTATGTATCGCCCATGGTTAAATTCGGCGGCAGCGAAATCAGTTCAACGCGCATAAGAGCGGCAATAAAAAGCGGCGATATGCAAGCGGCGGCTGAGATGCTCGGCAGACCGTTCTCATATGATTTTACTGTCACGGCAGGTGACAGGCGCGGTCACCTTTTGGGATTTCCGACAATAAATCAGTTCTTTCCCGAAAATTTTATTGAGCCGTTATACGGGGTCTATGCTTCATACGTAAATATCGGCGGCAGAGATTATCCGGCAGTTACGGATTTCGGACTGCGCCCCACAATAGGCACTTCCACGGTTCGCAGCGAGACCAGCATACTCGGTTTTTCGGGAGATCTGTACGGAAGCAACACCGAGGTACGGCTGCTCAAATTCCTGCGCGGAGAAAAAAAGTTTGACAGTCTTTCGGAGCTTTCCGCCCAAATAAAGTCCGACAGCGAGAGCGCCGTGAAAATATTTCAAAATACTATTGCAAAAAATGCTTAAAAAAGGTAAAATGAAACTATAAATTCAATTTATAATTTACAAAAAGGGATGGTGTTTATCTATGTGGGCAATGAAGGTAGCTTATTACCGTGCTTTTCAGAAGGTCATGAAAATCTTTATGATGTTCCTTGACTGGTCTGAACCGCAGCTGCTTACAGGACCCGGAGCTATCAAAAAGCTTCCCGGCGTTATTAAAGAAAAAGGTATCAACAATGTTATGATCGTCACCGATAAAGGTCTTATGAGTCTTCATCTTCTTGACGGACTTTTCAAACAGCTTGAAGAGGACGGCATTTCGTATACCGTATATGACGGTGTTCAGCCGAACCCCTCAATCGAAAATATCGAAGAGGCACGCGCTCAGTTTGTTGCCAACGGTTGCCAGGCCATGATAGCTTTCGGCGGCGGTTCGCCCATGGATTGCGCTAAGGCTGCGTGCGCCAGAGTGGTAAGACCCAACAAGACCATTCCTCAGATGCGCGGTCAGCTCAAGGTTATGCATAAGCTTCCTCCGTTCTTTGCGGTCCCCACAACAGCGGGAACAGGCTCGGAGACTACCCTTGCGGCTGTTGTTACAAATACTCAGACCCATGAGAAATACGCTATAAACGACCCGTGCCTTCGTCCGAAGTTTGCGGTACTTGACCCCGAGCTTACCGTAGGTCTTCCTCCGCACATCACTTCAACAACAGGTATGGACGCTCTCACTCACGCGGTTGAAGCTTACATAGGCAAGAGCAATACAAAGTCCACACGCGATTATGCCGAAAAGGCGGTTGCAATTATATTTGCAAACCTTGAGACCGCTTATAAAGACGGTAAAAACATAAACGCAAGAGGTCAGATGCTCCTCGGTTCATTCTACGGCGGTATGGCATTCACAAGAGCTTATGTCGGTTATGTTCACGCCGTGGCTCACAACCTCGGCGGTATGTACGGTATTCCGCACGGTCTTGCAAACGCGATAATTCTTCCGGTTATGCTTGAAGAATACGGTGCGGCTATTTATCCGCAGCTTTCAAAGCTTGCCAACTTTGCGCGCATTGAGGGCACAACCGATGAAGATAAGGCTAAGAAGTTCATTGCCGAAATTTACGCTATGAACGAGAGAATGAATATCCCGAAGGGCTTTACCCAGATTAAGGAAGAGGATATTCCGACTATCGTTTCAAGAGCTCTTAAAGAGGCTAATCCGCTCTATCCCGTTCCCGTTATCTTTGATGAGGACAGAATGACTCAGATAGTTAAGAGACTTATGATCAAAGAGGATAAAGCAGCCGAATAAGCAAACGGATAAAATACATAAAAGCGAGATGCAGAAATACATCTCGCTTTATTTTTTGCTTTTTTAGTTGTTGCTGTGGCGAAAAGGAAACCCTTGCGGCAAGACTCGATGTCAACCGTCTTTTTATATATCGGAAGCCTGCTTTATGTTGTCTGCGGCTGAACCTTCGGTGTGCGTTGTCTTTTCCGAAGTTTCAGGCTCGGTAGCTTTTGTAGTCGGCTCAGTTGTTGTATTCGGCTTTGTAGTCGGCTCGGTCGTTGTATTCGGTGCGGTCGTCGGAGCGACGGTTGTCTCTTCTACCTTTGATTTCGGCGCTATTACCACTGCCTGACGGTTTAACATATTATAGGCTGAGATTACCTTATCTTTTGCATAACGTGTATTTTTGCTCTGTAACGGATCATTAAAATAGTAACCGCTGTCATCATAGCCTACAAGAAGCAGACAATGCATAGGGGTTATCCAGGTGAATTGTTCCGATGTGCCTGTAATATACCATGTCTTATATCTTCTTGCGGGAGCCATATTTTGCGTAGCCCATATAAGCACCGGAATGTCATTGTCTATATATTTTTTACAAAGGTCGTCAACGGAGCTGCCGTAAACGGCTTTTACAGTATAGTTACTGCCGATAAACTTATTAACGGCATTTTCTATTACGGGTGCCCAACAGCCCCATCCGTTTTTGCTGTAAGGGTCGCCGAGAAAGACTTTACGCGGGTCATCGCCGAACAGATTTCCGTTTTCGTCTCTGTACGGTGTGCGTCCTTTGTCGAGATAATTGTCGATAAAGGTTTCGGGCGAAATTGATATGCCGAGGTATTGAAGCGCCATGACCGCGGAAACGCTTTCACAGCCGGTGGGATATTTCTTTCGCTGGTCGATAAACGGCACGTTCAAAAGCTTTGTAGGGGTAATATTCGGCTTTTGCGGAGTTATTTTTTTTGGTATTGCCGGAGCAGCGCGTTCTACCGGAGCGGTTGTACCGACGGGCTTTATAATCGGTGCCGTTTCCGATGCCGTTTCGGATACCGTTTCTTCCTCCGAGAGGGTCTCTTCGGAATTTTCCGAATATGTCGCGGTTTCGGGTATGAATTGCGTCGCTTCCGATTTTTTCTTTGCCCTTGAGATGATAACGGCAACGGTTATACATATCGCAACCGTCACAATACCTATGATAATTATAATTGCACTTTTCTTTTTCCCGCATTTAAAATTCACTTTTTTTGCCTCCCGTGAATTATGAATTGTTTTTCTTATCTTTATAAAATACGCTGATAATCCAATAATACAGCGGAATTATAAGGAAAATAAGCCATTGCGGATGCCACATTCCTTTTGTGAATCCGAAAAGCAGGTAAACTGCGACCAATACAAGATGTATGGGCATGGTGAGGAGCATAGCCTTTTTTGTACGGCAGCAAAGAGCGCCGCCGACGCAGTAGTAAATAGGTATAAACAGCAGTATTATCCAGCCCGGATGCCAGTTGCCGTTTATAAACCCGAGAAGCAGATATACTGCGGCAATCAAAATCGGAAACGGAAATTTGACCATTTTGCGGCCTGCCTTTTGTCTTTTTGACATATCGGCAAGCTTCATTTCTTTAATCTCTTTACTTGTCGGCTCGGCTTTCGGCGGATTTTCCTCCTGCTCCTTGGGACCGTTGAGAATTTCATCAAGCGGTACGCCGTAAAGCTCTGCGAGAGCCACCAAATTATCCGTGTCGGGCGACGCCTCGGCGCGTTCCCATTTTGAAACGGCTTGGCGGCTTAGCCCGAGTTTTGAGGCGAGAGCTTCCTGCGAGAGATTATGCTCTTTACGAAGCTTAACGAGTCTGTCGGCTATTTCTATATTCATCTGATATCTCCTGTTCGTGGGTGTATTATTTTGCCGTGTAGCCCATTCTGGTGCAGTTCTCAATATGTTCTTCATATGTCGCGGAGAACGCCGAATCATAGGGCGGTTCGGTGTTTATTACAAAGTAAAGATAATCTGTGTTGTCGGGCTGCAGAGCGGCGTTAATTGACTCTATGCCCGGGTTGCAGATAGGCCCTGCCGGAAGACCCTGGCAGCGGTATGTGTTGTAATAATATTTGTATTCATCTATTTTGTCGGGATATTGAAGCTCAATAACGCCGGTGCAGTATTTGACCGTTACGTCGCATTGCAGCTTCATTTTTGCATTAAGTCGATTGTATAAAACCGAGGAAATGAGAGTTCTCTGCTCCGGAGTGTACGCCTCTTTTTCGATTATGGAGGCTACCGTGAGAACCTCGTGAACGCTCTTTCCCATAGATGCCGCTTTCGCTTTCATGTCATCGGTAAAACGTGACTGAAACGTCTCGACGAGCTTGTCTATTACCGCCGTCGGGTCGCTGTTTTTCTTGAATGTATATGTGGCAGGGAAAAGATAGCCCTCAAGCGGGAAGCAGACGTTTTGTGCATTTTTGACGTCTGTGAGAATTCCGTATTTAGAAAGGTCATAGCTTTGTGCCGCGGATATAAAGTCCGCAGAAGAGCAAACTCCGTTCTCCTCCATAAGCCATGAGATTTTAACGAGCGTATATCCCTCGGGAATCGTTACGGTGGCGGTATTGCTGTCGGAAGTGCTCTCTTTATTGCCGGATTTTTGCGTAGTGGGCGCGTCCGGGTCGTATGTTGCGGTTGTGCCGTTATCGGTCTTTTTTTGGCACGCCCCGAGCAGTAATGCAAGCGCGAGACACATAATAACCGATATAACTTTTTTTGCCGATGATTTATTCATATATGTAATTCCTTTTTTACTTGAGTATATACAATACATTTTAACATTTTGCGAGCGCTTTTGCAATTGTTATATAAAAGAAAAAAGGAGCAATCGTCTTTGACGACCGCTCCCGAAATTTTTACAAGTGAAACTGCGAAAAATGCCGCTCCGACTCTTTTCGGCATACGGATTATCTTCGCCATCTTATTTCTTTTCGCCCGACTCTATAAGCACATACGAGCCTGACCAAACAACCATTCCTATATAAAGGAAGAGCATTATAAACCAACCGGAGCTTACCTGAACCACGGTAAATTTAGCTATGTACGGAATTATCTGCGTTATCACAGCCGAACCGAAAAGACCCGATACGCCGGTGAGGAAGTCCGCCAATGTAATTGTGCCGTTTACAATTGCGGCGGCAAGCGACTTAAAGCAAATCAGCATGCCTATTACCGATATAAGCCCGGCTCCGGAAATTATGAGCTGCGGTAATTTCTTTTTGCTTATAAGCGCAAAGAAGAATATGACAACAGCCAAAACGAGAGCTATCGCAAAAAATATCAATGTGCCGATCAGCGCGCCGTGTACTGGTGAGAGCGCCTCCCAAATTGATGAGAGACCGCTCTTGTCGCCGCTGCCCTCGTGAACGAGCGAAACAACACGCTTTATGCTCCAATAATCATATGAAGTGCCGTCGTCGTTTGTGTCGCCCTTGAGCTGGGCGACAAGCTTATATATATCGGACTCGATAACGGTGTAAACAAGATTACCGAAATACGCGACTATCGGTACGCACACCGCCATTACCGCCATTATAATACGATACAGAATATCGGTGCCGAGATTTTTGTTCTTACTCTTGGTTTTTGCCATTTAATACTCTCCTTTATTTGCCCCACGAGGAATTGAGCGGAACAGTCAGGTTGAATATAATATTATCACAAGTTGAATTTTTGTCAACACAGAAGTAGCCCTTACGCATAAACTGGAAAACGTCGCCCGGTTTTACGTCCTTTAAGCCGCTCTCTATAAGGCACCCCGTCAAAACCTTTAAAGAGTCGGGGTTTAAGTTGTCCTTAAAGCTGCCGGAGGTTTCGTCGGACGGGTTCGGCACGTTAAAGAGCCTGTCGTACATATTTACGGTGGCATTAAAGCTGCCGCTTGCCGATACCCAATGTATTGTCCCCTTTACTTTTCTGCCGTCGGGGGAATTTCCGCCGCGGCTCTCCGGGTCGTAGGTGCAGTGAACCGCGGTTACTTCGCCGTTTTCGTCGCAGTCAAAGCCGACGCATTTTACGAAGTAGGCGCTCTTGAGCCTTACCTCGTTGCCGGGGAAGAGTCTGAAATATTTTTTAACCGGCTCTGCCATAAAGTCCTCGCGCTCAACGAACAGCTCTCTCCCGAAAAGAACCTTTCTTGTGCCCATTTCGGGGTGGTTGGGGTGAACCTCCACCTCAATTTCCTCGGTCTTGCCATCGGGGTAATTGTCGATAATTACCTTGAGCGGGTCAAGAACAGCCATTGCCCTCGGAGCGTTTTCGTTAAGCTCGTCACGGACGCAGGATTCGAGAAGATCCATGCTGACCACCGAGTAAGCCTTGGAAACGCCGATTTTTTCGCAGAAGGTGCGTATTGCCTTTGCCGGATAGCCGCGGCGCCTCATACCGCTTATTGTAGCCATTCTCGGGTCGTCCCAGCCGTCAACTATGTGCTCGTTTACAAGTGCGAGACATTTGCGTTTGCTTGTAAGGCAGTAATTTAAGTTGAGCCTTGCGAATTCTATCTGTCTCGGCACATTTTTAAAGCCGAGCTCGCGAAGGAACCAATCGTAAAGGGGTCTGTGGTTTTCAAATTCGAGGGAACACAGCGAGTGTGTGACGCCCTCTTTGTAGTCGGAGAGGGGGTGTGCAAAATCGTACATGGGATATACGCACCACTTGTCGCCGGTCTGATGGTGTGTGACGTGCGCAATGCGGTAGATTACGGGGTCGCGCATATTTATATTGGGCGACGCCATATCGATTTTTGCACGCAGAACTCTTGCGCCGTTCGGGAATTCGCCGTTTGTCATACGCTTAAAGAGGTCGAGGTTTTCCTCTTTTGTTCTGTCGCGGTAAGGGCTGTTTTTGCCGGGCTCGGTAAGCGTTCCGCGGTACTCCCTTATTTCATCTGCCGAGAGATCGTCAACATACGCTTTGCCGTCCTCTATAAGCTTTACAGCACATTCATAGATAAAATCAAAATAGCTCGATGCATAAAGGCACTTGTTCCATTTGAACCCGAGCCACTCTATATCCTCTTTTATGGCGTCAACGTATTCGGTGTCCTCTTTCTGTGGGTTTGTGTCATCGAGACGCAAATTGCATACGCCGCCGTATTTCTGCGCCGTGCCGAAGTTTATGCAAATTGCCTTTGCGTGGCCTATATGCAGGTAACCGTTGGGCTCCGGAGGAAAACGGGTCTGGACGTGGTCGTAAACCCCTTCTTTTAAGTCTTCGTCTATAAAGTCGTGAATGAAATTTGACGACATTATTTCTTCGTCCATCATTTTACCTCCTTGTAGTAATTTATTGCGTCCGCTATGCGGCTAACGGTTTCGTCTTTGCCGAGTATTTTCATAATCGAGCAAAGGTCGGGCGTATTTGTCCTTGACGTTACGGCAATTCTGATGACCGTTGAAACATCGCCGACATGACCCTTGTATTTTTCGGGATTTTGCTTATATTCCTTGACGTTCGGAGTAAATCCGAGAGGCTCGCAAAGGTCCTTTATCTTTTGGAACCAGACGTCCTTTTCGTCCTCCTCGCTGTAAACCTTTAAATACTCGGTGAGTATTTTTTCGGCGTCCGCGGGAGCGATGTTTTGCGGCAGGGTATAGTCCTTTTTATAATACATCGGATAGAAGTATGAGAAGTAATCCTTAACTTCGCTCCATTTTGCTATATCCTTGCGCGGCTTTTTACCTCCGCGGTCAAGGTTCATCATAAGCTTTGCTTTGTTTTCGTTTTCCGAAAGAACCGTACAGTATTCGCTGTCGTATTCCTTTGCCCATTCGAGAGTTCTCTCATACACCTCGTCGGCAGTCATGACCGAAATTACGTTCTTACTTATATCGTTTAACTTTGCGAGGTCAAAAAGGCAACCGCTGACGCTCATTTTTTTAAGGTTAAACGGGAAAGAAAATATATCCGCCGTCTTGTTTGCCCTGCGCCAGTCCTCAAAATTTGAATTTAAAAGCGTCATAATGTATTCGGTGAGCGCTTCCTTCGGGTAACCGCTCTGTGCGAAATAGCTTACGGACGCCTCGGGGTCCTTGCGCTTTGAGAGTTTGCGCTTTGTGCCGTCTGCTTCGTCCGTTTTCATAACCTGCGGAGTGTGCGCGTATTTCGGAACCTTAAAACCGCACGCCTTAAACAGAGCTATGTGCTTGGGTACGGAGGAAATCCACTCTTCGCCTCTTATAACGTGAGTTGTACGCATAAAGTGGTCGTCACATACATGGGCAAAGTGATATGTGGGTATGCCGTCGCTTTTTAAAAGCACCTCATCTATAATGTTTTCGGGCATTTCGATTTTGCCGCGTATCATATCGTCAAAGACAATCCTCTTGTTTTCGTCGCCGTTTGAGCGGAAACGAAGCACATACGGCTTGCCGTCTTTTATGTTCTTTTCGATTTCTTCGTAGCTTAAATTGCGGCACTTTGCATATTTGCCGAAATAACCTCTTATAAGAGCGCCGTCCTTTTCCTGCCTGTCGCGAAGAGCCGAAAGCTCGTCTGCCGTGCAGAAGCAAGGGTATGCAAGCCCTTTTAAAACAAGGCTTTTTGCTACGGTTTTGTAAATCTCTTCGCGCTTGCTCTGCGTGTAAGGACCGTAGTTGCCCTTCTCGCTGTCAATGCCGGTAACGCCCTCGTCAAATGTAATGCCGAATGACTTAAAGCCGTTTATGATGGCGGAAACCCCGTCGGCAATCTCTCTTTTTTTGTCGGTGTCCTCAATCCTGAGGTACACTATTCCGCCCGAGGCCTTAGCCGTCAGATAGTCCGTCAGCGCGCCGAAAAAGCCGCCGAGGTGAAGGTAGCCCGTGGGGCTCGGTGCAAATCGCGTGACGCGCGCACCCTCTTTTAAATTTCTTTCCGGATAGAGCTTTTCGTAGTCCTCCGGCGTTTTTGTAATGTCGGGGAACAAAAGCTCCGCGAGTTTTTGATTGTCTGTCATATCGTTACACCCCTGTATAAAAGCAAAAAGCCGCTCTCGGCGGCTTAATATTCGTAAAACATCAACCGGCGTTTTTATGAGATTTTTTATCTTCGTCCGGGAAGGTCTTTCTCTCAATAACAGCGCCGAGCGAGCGGAATTTTTCAACAACATTTTCATATCCGCGCTCTATGTGATAAATTTCTTCAATCTCGGTAACGCCCGTAGCGACCATACCTGCTATCATCATAGCCGCGCCCGCGCGAAGGTCGTCCGCCCTTATCGGCGCGCCCTTGAGCGAGGGGACACCCTCAATAATAGCGGTTTTGCCGTCAACGTGTATCTGAGCGCCCATTCTTGTGAGCTGCTCGGCATAACGGAAGCGGTTGTCCCAAACGCTTTCCGAAATAATGCTTGTGCCGTCTGCCAAGCATAAAAGCACGGCGAACTGCGGCTGCATATCGGTGGGAAAGCCGGGATGCGGCATGGTTTTTATATTGCACTTTCCGGGTCTGCGGTCACATGAGACGCGGACGGAATCGTCATACTCGGTAACGGTTGCGCCGCACTCTATAAGCTTTGCCGAAATACTTTCAAGATGCTTCGGAATAACATTTTTAACGAGTACGTCGCCCCTTGTGGCGGCTGCCGCCACCATATAGGTTCCCGCCTCAATCTGGTCGGGGATTATGGAATATTCACAGCCATGCAGATGCTCTACGCCGCGAATTTTGATAACATCGGTACCTGCACCCCTGACGTCGGCACCCATGGTGTTGAGGAAGTTCGCGAGGTCTACTATGTGCGGCTCTTTGGCTGCGTTTTCGATTATGGTAAGACCCTTAGCCTTTACGGCTGCCAGCATTACATTGATGGTAGCTCCTACCGAAACAACGTCGAGGTAAACCGCATTGCCCAAAAGGGACTCGGCTTTTGCGTTAACCATTGCGTTTTCTTCCATAGTCACTTCGGCACCGAGCGCTTCAAACCCCTTGATGTGCTGGTCTATGGGGCGAACACCGAGATAACATCCGCCGGGCATTGCGACCTTGGCTTTGTTAAATCTGCCGAGAAGCGCACCTATGAGGTAGTATGACGCGCGAAGCTGTTTTGTAAGCTCGTGCTCGACCACAAAAGAATTTATGTGACGTGTGTCTATTTCGATAGTGGAACTGTTTATAAATTTAATCGACGCGCCCATACTGCCCAAAATGTTGAGCATTGCGGTAACGTCGCTGATATTCGGTATATTTTCTATGCGGCATATATCTTCGGCTAAAATTGTAGCCGGAAGGATGGCGACAACAGCGTTTTTGGCACCGCTGACAGTAACCTCACCCTTAAGCCTATGACCGCCGGTAATAACAAATTTATCCAAAGGACGGCTCACTCCCTAAAGTTTTTATGTAAAGAAAAAAGTCAAATTCAAAGTCTCAAGGCAAAAACGGGCGCACTTCGCCGCACCTCAAGACATACATTACGGTTATTATACCACCGAGCGGCGTAAATTAAAAGTTATTTTTTGCTCTTTTTTTGTATATGGCGATTTTTTGTTGAAAATAATAAAACATTTGTTTGAATATGTCCGTTTTCGATATAATACGCTTTATATTTACTTTTTATTGTGTTACAATGTCTGAAAGAAACAAAGAAACGGTGCTTATAAACAATGAAGCTTACATTTTGGGACGCCGTAAATCTTTTCGGCGGCGAATATGTTTTTGACGAGCCTCAGCAAAGGCTTGAATTTGCAATGGTGGCGGTAATAGCCGCGGTGCTCTTACTGCTGTTTTGCCTGTGCCTTAAAAAGGCTGTAAAAAAACATAAAAACGATTCGGAGAAAAAGTGATGTCACTCAGTAAAAATCAGAATATAGAACTCTATATAGACAGCTTTACGAGCGAGGGCAGCGGCGTCGGCAGATATGAAAATATGGCTGTTTTTGTCTCGGGTGCCGCGGCGGGCGATAAAGTCACGGCACATATAATCAAAGTAAAAAAGACCTATGCCGCAGCCAAACTCGAAAAGGTATTAAAACCGGCAAAATCGCGTATAATGCCTGCGTGCCCGTATTTTCCGTCGTGCGGCGGTTGCGCTTTTCAGCATATATCGTACGAAAAGGAAAAAGAGCACAAGAAAAAACGCGTCGAAGATGCGTTTTTGCATCTCGCGCATATGGACATAAAGGCGGAAACGCTTTTGTCGGACGATAAAACGTCCTGTTACCGCAACAAGGCGCAGTATCCGGTATCGTTTGACAGGCAGCTTAAAATAGGCTTTTTCGCTCCGCGCTCGCACCGCGTGGTAGATTGCGAAAACTGTATATTACAGCCGCCGATATTTGCTGATATAGTTAAAATTTTCAGAAAATTTATAATTAAAAACGGCATAACGGTATACGATTCCGAAAAGCACACGGGGCTTTTGAGGCATATATATCTCCGCCTTGCCGAAGCTACGGGCGAGGTTATGGTGTGCGCCGTTATAAACGGCAGCGATTTGCCGCATAAGGAAGAGCTGATAAAAAATCTTACCGAAATACCCTCGGTTAAGAGCATAGTTTTAAATATCAACCGTGACAGAACCAATGTAATTCTCGGCAAAGAGTGCGTGACTGTTTGGGGGAACGACTGCATATACGATGTGCTGTGCGGTGTTAAGGTCAGATTGTCGCCGCTGTCATTCTACCAGGTAAATCACGATATGGCACAGCAACTTTATAAAAAGGCGGCAGAGTATGCCTGTCTCAGCGGAAAAGAAACCGTGCTCGATATGTATTGCGGAACGGGCACAATAGGTCTTTCCATGGCAAAAAAAGCAAAGAGGATAATAGGAGCGGAGATAGTTCCTGAGGCTGTGCTTGACGCAAAGCGCAACGCCCTCGAAAACGGCATAGAAAACGCCGAATTTATATGTGCGGATGCCGGGGAAGCGGCACGGGAGCTGTCATTGCGCGGAATAAAGCCCGATGTGGTGCTTCTTGATCCGCCGCGCAAAGGCTGTTCCGAAACACTTTTGGCGGAAATCGTAAAAATGGCACCCGAACGCATAGTTTATGTGTCGTGCGACCCGTCTACTCTCGCAAGGGACTGCTTTAGGCTTAAAGATCTCGGATATGAGACAAAACGGCTTGCCGCCGCCGATCTTTTTCCGCGCACCGTCCATGTGGAGAGCGTAGCGCTGCTTACAAAGCAAAAATAAGATGTATTTTGTTTTTTGCACGGTCGGCGCTTGACAAATATGGTATATTGATGATGTGGGCACGGCTTTTAGTGCCCGAAAGATACTTAAATTAAAAAGACCTGAATTGTCGGAAAGGATAAAATTATGGATGCTGTCGAAAATATGAAAACGAGAAGAAGTATAAGAAAGTTTAAGCCCGACGCAGTACCGCAGGAGTTTATAGATAAGATTATCGAGGCGGGGCTTTACGCACCGTCGGGTATGAATAAGCAGTCGCCGATAATTATTGCCGTTACCGACAGGAAAATGCGCGACGAAATATCCGAAATGAACCGTGAAATCGGCGGCTGGCAGGAGGGCTTTGACCCGTTTTACGGTGCGCCCGCAATACTTATCGTGTTGGCAAATAAGGAGTGCCGCACGGCTGTTTACGACGGCTCGCTTACAATGGGAAATCTTATGCTTGCCGCGCATAATTTCGGGCTCGGCTCGTGCTGGATTCACCGCGCAAAGGAGGAATTCGAATCCGAAAAAGGCAAAGCGATTCTTAAAAAGCTCGGCATAAACGGTGAGTATGAGGGAATAGGGCATTGTGCCTTAGGCTATGCCGACGAAGAGCCGAAAGAGCACATCATAGCCGAAAACCGCGTTTACTATATCAAATAAAACAGAATGAAATCACTGTTTAAAACAGGCGATTTATAAATAAGAAACAGCCGTCCGAAATCCTGATTCGGACGGCTGTTTCTTATGTGTCGGTATGCGTTATATGGCTTTAAGAGCGTTGTCTATGTCGGCGATTATATCGTTTACATTTTCAATGCCGACGGAAAGCCTTACGAGGTCGGGGGTTACGCCGCATTCAATGAGCTCTTCGTCCGAAAGCTGGCGGTGAGTGGAGCTGGCAGGGTGAAGAACGCAGGTCCTCGCATCGGCAACGTGTGTGACTATGGCGGCAAGCTTTAATGAGTTCATAAACTGTTCGGCTTTTTCTCTGCCGCCTTTTACGCCGAAGGAAATTACGCCGCAGATGCCGTGAGGTAAATATTTTTTGGCAAGCTCGTAATCTTTGCTTGATTTGAGCCCGGGGTAATTTACCCAAGCGATTTTATCGTTCTTTTCGAGATATTCGGCAACTTTCTGCGCGTTTTCGCAGTGGCGTTCCACACGTACTGCGAGCGACTCAAGCCCTATATTCAAGAGGAACGAATTAAACGGCGACGGAGTTGAACCGTAGTCGCGCAAAAGCTGAGCCACTATTTTTACTGTGTATCCGTTTTTGCCGAAATCCTTTGCGTATGTAACTCCGTGATAGCTCTCGTCGGGAGTTGTAAGCCCCGGGAATTTGTCGTTCTGATACCAGTCGAAATTGCCGCTGTCAACAACGCATCCGCCTATTGCAGAAGCGTGACCATCCATATACTTTGTGGTTGAATGGGTCACTATGTCTGCGCCGAATTCAAACGGACGGCAATTTATGGGAGTCGGGAAGGTGTTGTCAACTATAAGCGGAACTCCGTGTGAGTGCGCTGCTTTTGCGAACTTTTCGATGTCGAGTACGTCGAGCGATGGATTAGCTATTGTTTCGCCGAACATCGCCTTTGTGTTGTCGCGGAAAGCGGTGCCTATCTCCTCTTCGCTCGCTCTCGGGTCAACAAACGTAACGTCAACGCCTATTTTACGCATGGTAACATTTAAAAGATTGAATGTGCCGCCGTATATTGTGGCTGAGCTGACTATATGATCGCCTGCGCCGAGTATGTTTATAAGCGCAAAGAAGTTTGCCGCCTGACCCGACGAAGTCAGCACCGCGCCGACGCCGCCCTCAAGGCACGCGATTTTGCTTGCGACCGCGTCGTTTGTCGGGTTTGCAAGGCGTGTATACATATATCCGGGCCCCAGGTCGAAAAGCTTTGCCATTTCGGCGCTTGTATCATATTTATATGTTGTGGATTCGTAAATGGGCAGAACCCGCGGCTCGCCGTTTTTCGGCTGCCAGCCTGCCTGTACGCATTTTGTCTCTATCGCGGAATCGGGATTGTATCCCATTTTCAATCCTCCAAAAATCTCTTCATAATATCGGGGCCGTGTTCTATAAACACACCGGTCGTTTTTGCGCTCTCTTCGTTTATGGAATCAACGCCGCTGTCCTTTTCGTCGTTTTTATGATAAATCATAAACGGCACGGGGTCGGAGGCGTGTGTGCCCGTAACAATAGGCGTGGGATGATCGGGAAGTATCATTATTTTGTAATCGTCGTACTCTTTGAGCGCGTCAAGAACTATGGGAAGCACACGCGAATCTATCATCTCAATCGATTTGACTTTGTTTTCGGGTTCGTTTCTGTGACCGCACTCGTCGGGAGCCTCAAAATGAATATACACGAGGTCGCAGCCGTTTTTCAGTTCCTCGACGGCAGCTTTTGCTTTGCCCTCAAAGTTTGTATCTATGTAGCCCGTGGCGCCCTCAACCTCGGGGGCAGCCATACCGGCGCATTTTGCGATTCCTTTAAGGAGGTCAACTGCGGAAATTATAGCTCCCTTTTTGCCGAATGTCTCATAAAATGACGGCAGAGCGGGCTTTTTGCCCTCGCCCCAAAGCCATATGGAGTTTGCGGGGTGCTTGCCCTCGCTTATTCTCTTTTTGTTGACGGGGTGTTGCATTAAAAAGTCGTAGCTCTCTTTCATCATGGCTATGAGCTCTTTCGCGTTTTCCGAAGAAGAGAGATATTTGCCTATAACCCTGCCGGAAATATCATGCGGAGGGGTCATATTTCCGAGATCGGTTGTACCGTTTGACCAGACAAGGCAGTGGCGGTAGCTGACTCCGGGGTAAAAACGGAATCTGTCGTTTCCGAATTTTTCCTGTACCGATTTAATTATTTCGTGCGCTTCTTCGCTGGAAATGTCACCGGCGCAGTAGTCTACCATTGTTTTGTCCTCATAATTCGGCTCGTCAGAAAGAGTTACGAGATTTGTTCTCAGCGTTACGTCCGTGTCGAGAAGCTCAACGCCCATACTTGCCGCCTCAAGAGGAGAACGACCCGTGTAGCACTTCTTGGGGTCAAAACCGAGTACGCTCATATTGGCAACGTCGCTGCCGGGCTTCAGGCCCTCTGCAACGGTTCTTACAAGACCGACTTCGCCGTGCTTTGCGAGGTAGTCAAAGTTCGGCTTTTTTGCAACCATCATCGGTGTTTTGCCGCCGAGAGCAGGAACGGGATAATCTGCCATTCCGTCATAGAGAACTACAACGTATTTCATTAGTTTTCACCTTTCGTATTGTCTGAGTCCGGCTCTCCGGGCTTAAAGGTATCTTCGGGATTTATGCCGGCAGCCTTATAGGGGTCGCCGCTTCCCTCGGAGGAAGAATATGAATTGTTTGCTGCGGAAAAGCTCTGAGAATTATTGTTTCCGTCCTGTGCGCTGTCGGCTGTAAAGGGAACTATGCCGAATGCCTCTGGAGCTATGATGCCGTTGTCGATGGAATATTTCTTGAGGTTTTCATAGTACATGGCGGATGTCGTCTCAACATAAGGAGCAACATATACAGCGAGTATTCCGCCCGTAAGACCGACTAAGATATACCAGCCTATAAAGCTGAGGTACATCGAAAAGAGCTTGCCCTTGAAGCCGTTTGTCATTCTCTTGCTTATTTCGATAGCCTCTTTGCCTTTAAGGCGCGGATTGTCATGAATAACATATTTGGCTTGTGAGTAAGCTATGGCTTTTACTATGCCGGGAACTATAAACAAAAGGGTCCAAAGAGAAGTAAAAATGTTTACAAGTAATCCCGTTACGAAATATGAGCCGTAGTTATCTATACCCTCCTTGTAGAGGCTTTTCCACTCGGGATTAAAGCCGCGTATATGGTTGAGGTAATAGCCTGACGCAGCTATGGTAAACGGTATGAGCAACAGCGTGATTATACTGCTTGAATAACCGACCGTTGTCGATGGGTCGTCGTTACCTATTAACCCTGCTATGTTTACATAAATCGAAATTCCGCCGCTGAGAAGATATAAAAGAATTGTTGCGAGCGTCATTTTCCACCAACGGGCGTTTTGACCTATAAACTTTTTTGCCTCGGCTTTTATTGCTGGGCGGTTAAGAATTTCCTGCATAAAAGATTCCTCCGTAATCGGGTATTATTTAATAAGTAAATAATACCATTATAAGTATGTAAATACAACACTTTTTCGCGTTTTGGCGTTTTTACCGGCCGCTGACCGTTTTTCGCATACAAGTATGTAAGTACAACACCTTTCAGCTTACCAACCGCTGACTCCGCTGCGCTGCATTGCGCCGACTATTTTTTCGCGCAGAGCCGGATATTTTTTTTCGAGAGACAAGAGCAGCTCTTTTGTGTTTTGCCGCTCCGTTACCCCGTCCGCCGGGCACTTGCTTTTAACTATCGGCAGGTTAAGGCTCGCCGCCGCACGCTTTACGTCTTTTTCGTAGGCAAATATCAAAGGGCGTATTAAATACAGCTCTTTCCTCGAAAGATATGAGACGGGCGAAAAGCATTTTATCGTGCCGCCGTTTAAAAGATTCATCATAAATGTTTCCGCGGCGTCGTCAAGGTGGTGCCCGAGGGCGATTTTGTTACAGCCGTATTCCTTGGCGGTGTCGTGAAGAATACCGCGGCGCATTTTGGCGCAGAGACTGCACGGATTTTTTTCGCGGCGGATATTGAATATGACGTCCCAAAGGTCGGTCTTTTTTACAACGTATTTAACATCGAGACTGTCGCAGAGCTTTTGTATTTCGGTGAAGTCGCCATCCTCGTTCCCGAAACGGTAGTCAAGCGTTATTGCGATAATGTCAAAGTGCTTCGGGTAAAAAAAGCGAAGCCGCGCGAGAGCATACAAAAGGGCAAGCGAATCCTTGCCGCCCGAAACGCCCACGGCAATTTTATCGCCCTCGTCTATCATGTTGTAGCGGTCAACGGCGGCTCTGACAAGGCTTAAAAGTTTTTTCATAGGTTGCACCTCGGATTTAAAATGTTTCCGGAAACGAAAAAGCGCTCCCCGGTAACCCGGAAAGCGTCGTAATTTTTCGTCCGTATAAAGTTTGCTTTATGCCTCAGACAGCTCTTGTGACCTTGCCTGAACGAAGGCAACGAGTGCAAGCATAAACTCTTTTAGGAGAGCCGTTTACGATAGCCTTAACTTTTTTTACGTTTGGCTTCCAGGTTCTGTTGGAACGTCTGTGTGAGTGAGAAACTTTAATTCCGAAAGCTACGTCTTTACCGCAGAATTCACATTTTGCCATAACGAAGAGCACCTCCTTTAATGATTAGCAAACAGTATTCTAACAGAATGCAACGTAAAATGCAAGCGTTTTTTCAAAATTAACTATTTTTATAAAAATCTCTTGCTTTTTTGACGTCGATATTATATAATGACGTCAAACGAACATTTGTACGATTGAGAGGTAATTTTAAGATGTCCGATAAAAGTAAAGCGCTTGATACAGCCATACTTCAGCTTGAGAAAAAATACGGCTCCGGAACCATTATGCGTCTCGGAGATAATAACGCGCTCAATGTCGAGGCTATTTCGACAGGCTCCATAACTCTTGATTGTGCTACCGGAATAGGCGGTTTCCCGCGCGGCAGGATAATAGAGGTTTACGGTCCCGAGTCGTCGGGTAAGACCACACTTGCGCTGCACGTTGTGGCAGAGGCGCAAAAGCTCGGCGGCGAGGCGGCGTTTGTTGACGCGGAGCACGCTCTTGACCCGGTATATGCAAAAAATCTCGGCGTAGATGTCGATTCCCTTTTGGTATCGCAGCCCGACAACGGCGAGCAGGCGCTCGAAATAGTCGAGGCGCTGGCACGTTCGGGTGCGCTTGACGTAATAATAGTTGACTCCGTAGCGGCTCTTGTTCCGCGCGCGGAAATAGACGGCGATATGGGCGACAGCCATGTGGGTCTTCAGGCGAGACTTATGTCGCAGGCTCTGCGTAAGCTTGCAGGCGTTATTTCAAAATCAAATACCATAATAATATTTATAAATCAGCTCCGTGAAAAGGTCGGCGTGGTCTACGGCAATCCCGAGGTCACCACGGGCGGCAGAGCGCTTAAATTCTACGCCTCCATACGTGTTGACGTAAGACGTATAGAGCAGCTCAAGGGCGCAGGCGGAGAATTTATCGGTTCGAGAACAAGGGCAAAAATAGTTAAAAACAAGGTGGCTCCGCCCTTCAAAACCGCCGAATTTGACATTATGTACGGCGAGGGTATTTCAAAAGTCGGCGAGATAGTTGACCTCGGCGTTAACTACGGTATTATCAAAAAGAGCGGCGCGTGGTTCTCTTACGGCGAGACAAGACTCGGCCAGGGCAGAGACAATGTTAAAAATCTCTTTAAAAACGACAAGGCGCTCTCCGACGAAATCGAGAAGCAGATTCGCGAAAAGATGGCTGAGGAGCACGGTGCCGGCGATGAGAAAAAATCCGACGCCAAAGGTGCCGCCGACGATGATGCGCCCATAGCTTACCGCCCCGTAAAGACCACCAAGACCGCGGCAAGAGCCAAAATCGACGTGGCGGTGGATGACGACGAATGAAACTGAGCTTTAAAGACGGCAGGCAGGGAAAAATACATATATTCGTGGACGACGAATACACCCTTACCGTCGATGATACGTTTTGGTTTTCCGAAAAATGGCATAAAGTGAATGAAATTAACGACGAGGAGCTCGCGGACTTAACATTGTCCGTGAACTCCCGTCGCGCTTTTTTAAATGGTGCCGAGCTTCTGTCACGTCGGGCGCACGGCAAGGCGGAACTCGTGAGAAAGCTTATGCAGAAGTACCCGAGGGAGTGCGCCGAGAACGCTGCCGACAAGCTCGAAAATCTCGGGCTTATAAATGACGAGGACTTTGCGGATATGCTGGCACAGGAGCTTTATATGCACCGTAAATACGGCATAGGCCGCATAAAGCAGGAACTTATGCGAAGAGGCATAGACCGAACTTTAGCCGAAGAAGCCGCAGAAAGACTTGACAAAGACGATTTAAATCGTATTATATTATTGTTGCAAACCAAGTATAGGGGTAATCTCGGCGACGAAAAGGGTATATTGAGAACCAAAAACGCCCTTTTGCGCCTCGGTTATTCGTATTCCGACATACGAGCGGCGTTTGAGAGCGTCGAAAACGAATCGGAGTGATTACAGCGTGAAAGGCTATGTGTGAATTTTATGAGTAAAAAAGTCGGTATGATATCTCTCGGCTGTCCCAAAAATCAGGTGGACGGCGAAATTATGCTGTCTAAGCTTGCGGATAACGGATTCGAGATAACGAATGACGTTGACGGAGCTGATGTGGTTATAGTTAATACCTGCGGGTTTATCGAGGACGCAAAAAAAGAAGCCATTGAAAATATACTTGATATGGTCGAACTGAAAAAAGAGGGCGTAATACGCAAAATAGTGGTTACGGGCTGCCTTGCGGAAAGATACAAGGACGAAGTGCTGTCGGAAATTCCCGAGGTCGACGCCGTTGTCGGTATAGGCTCAAATTCCGATATATGCGAAGTCTGCGAAAAGGTCTGCGGCGGCGAAGAGGAGCTTAAAACCTTCGGTGAAAAAACCTGTTTGCCGCTTGACGGCAAGCGTATGCTCACAACGCCGTCTTACTATGCTTATATCAAGATAGGCGAGGGCTGCTCCAATAACTGCACCTATTGCGCGATACCGTCGATACGCGGAAAATACAGAAGCCGCACGCCCGAGAGCATTTTGGAAGAAGCCGAAGCTCTTGTTGCAGGCGGCGTTAAAGAGCTTATAGTTGTGGCGCAGGACACCACCCGTTACGGTGAGGACCTCTTCGGAAAATGCGCTCTGCCGGCACTTTTGACTTCGCTTTCAAAAATCGAGGGCTTAGAGTGGATAAGAGTTTTATATCTCTATCCCGAAAGGCTCAGCGACGAAATAATCGACGCCTTTGCAAACAACGACAAGGTCGTAAATTATATGGACATTCCTATTCAGCACTGCAATTCGGATATTTTAAGACGTATGAACCGCCGCGGCTCGCGCGAGGAGCTGACTGCTCTTATAGCCAAAATCAGAAAAAAGATACCCGGTGTTGTGCTTCGTACAACGCTTATAACCGGCTTCCCCGGCGAGACCGAAGAGCAATTCTCGGAGCTTTCCGAATTTGTAAATGAAATAAAATTCGACAGGCTCGGCTGCTTTGCCTACTCTCGGGAGGAGGGCACGCCCGCTGCCGAATTCCCCGATCAGGTGGATGAGGAAGTCAGAAAAAAACGCGGCGAAATCATAATGGAGCAGCAGTACAAAATATTTGAAAAGCTGAATCACGACAATATAGGCAAGACCATGCGTTGTGTTGTTGAGGGCTATGACGGCTATACGGACAGTTATTACGGCAGAACGTGGCGTGACGCTCCGGAAATTGACGGCACGGTAAGCTTTACCTGCGGATATGAGCTTAATGAGGGCGACTTCGTGGATGTGGAAATATTCGACGTAAATGAATACGATCTGATCGGAGAAGTTATATGAAGATGAATTTGCCCAATAAACTGACCATTGCCAGAATAATATTAACGCCGTTTTTCCTTGCCGCAATACTTTGGGAGTCGCTGCCGCACCGCTTCCTTATCGCAACGGCAATTTACGCCGCCGGAGCGATAACGGACGCCGTTGACGGTCACCTTGCGAGAAAAAACGGTCAGGTGACGAATTTCGGAAAACTGGTTGACCCGATAGCCGATAAAATACTCACTACCTCCGCGCTGCTTGCGTTTATGTCTATGGGGCTTTGCAATATCTGGATAGTTATGATAGTTCTTGCGAGGGAATTTGCCGTTGCGTCCGTAAGAATGATAGCCGCCGCCGACGGAGTCGTAATTCCGGCGAATATGTGGGGCAAGGCAAAAACCGTAAGCCAGATGACGTTTACCATTATTATAATGCTCCTTTGCGAGACGGATTACATTTTGAAAACCTCGTTTTCAAAAGAGGTTTTCTCCGCGGCGAACACATGGTTTACTTTGCCGCATATTTCAAATTTACTGCTTTGGATAACCGCCGCTCTCACCGTTGTTTCCGGCGCTATTTACTTAAAGGACAGTAAAAATGTTATCGATTATTCAAAATAATTGGTGCAAAACACAAAAAATGTGATACAATATATTGAGATGTAAAAATGCTTTGATCGAAAAGAGTAGCAATGTTACGCACTTTTAAGAGAGAGGGCACTCGTGCTGAAATGCCCTTAAAGATGCGTGTTGCGAAGTGCGTCCGTGAGCAGGCGAAGGGAAAGACAGTATCTTCGCACGTTTTCCGCGTTAAGGATAATGAGTTATAAAACGAAGTGGAACCGCGTATTTGCGCCTTCGCAGGATATTTTTCCTGCGGGGGCTTTAAATTTTTTTGCGGGAGGTGTTTAAAATGTTTGACCGCTTGAAAGAAGACATACAGTCGGTTAAGGACCGCGACCCGGCGGCGACCTCGACCATACAGATACTGCTTTTGTACCCGGGGCTTAAAGCCATCAGAATGCACAGGAGAGCCTACTGGTGCTGGAATCATAATATGAAATTCCTCGGCAGATATATTTCTCAGCGAGCCGCCAAAAAGACGGGGATAGAAATACACCCGGCGGCAAAAATCGGCAGACGCTTTTTTATTGACCACGGCACTGGAGTGGTAATAGGAGAAACCACGGAAATAGGCGACGACGTAACGCTGTATCAGGGAGTAACGCTCGGCGGTACCGGCAAGGATACCGGCAAAAGGCATCCCACCATAGGAAATAACGTGCTCATAGGCGCCGGCGCAAAGGTGCTCGGCCCCTTTAAGGTGGGCGACAATACAAATATAGCGGCAGGCGCCGTGGTGCTTGAGGAAATCCCTCCGGACTGCACCGCCGTGGGCGTTCCGGCAAGAGTCGTAAAGCATAAGGGTGTGCGTGTCGATTGTCTCGATCAGGTTCATATTCCCGACCCTGTATCACAAGAACTTTGCAGAATGTCGCACCGTATAACACAGCTTGAAAAAGAGCTGAAAAAATATAAAAAAGCCGAATATGAAGAGCAAAACGAAAGGAATTACGAAGATGAAGATATATAACACGATGTCCCGAAAAAAAGAGGAGCTTAAAACCATAACTCCGGGTGAAGTCAAAATTTATGCCTGCGGCCCCACCGTTTACAACTACATTCATATAGGAAACGCACGCCCTCTCTGTGTTTTCGATACATTCCGCCGCTACCTTGAATACCGCGGCTACAAGGTGACGTTCGTTCAGAATTTTACCGACATCGACGACAAAATAATCAAAAGAGCCATTGAAGAGGGCACCGATTACAAAACCGTGTCCGAAAAATATATAAAAGAATACTGGATCGACACAAAGGGCATGAATGTGCGCGAAGCCACATTCCACCCGAGAGCCACCGAAAATATCGATGAAATAATCGACATTATTTCGACTCTTATCGAAAAGGGCTATGCTTATCCCGTTTCAAACGGCGATGTCTACTTCAGCCCGTCCAAGTTTAAAGAATACGGCAAGCTCTCCCATCAGCCGCTTGAGGACCTTGAAGCAGGCGCGCGTATAAACATCGAAGAGCTGAAGAGGGAACCTATGGACTTTGCCCTCTGGAAGGGTGCAAAGCCCGGCGAGCCGTATTGGGAGTCGCCTTGGGGCAAGGGCAGACCCGGTTGGCACATTGAGTGCTCCGCTATGGTAAGACGTTTTCTCGGCAAGACCATTGATATACACTGCGGCGGTCAGGACCTTATTTTCCCGCACCACGAGAACGAAATAGCGCAGAGCGAGTGCTGCAACGGCGTTCCCTTTGCCCATTACTGGATGCATAACGGCTATATAAACGTTGACAATGTCAAGATGTCAAAGTCGCTCGGCAATTTCTTTACCGTTCGCGACGTTGCCGAAAAATACGGATATGAGCCGATACGCTATCTTATGATTTCTTCTCAGTACAGAAGTCCGATAAATTACAGCGTGGACATTATAGAGCAGTGCAAGGCGTCACTTCAAAGGCTCTATACCTGCCGCGACTCTCTTGATTTCGCTCTTCAAAATGCAGAGGATGTTCTCCCCGAAAACGCCGAGGAAATCAAAAAGAGCCTCCTCTCACACAAGGAGCGCTTTATAGAGGTTATGGACGACGACCTCAACACCGCCGACGGACTTTCAGCGGTATTTGAGCTTGTCAGAGATATAAACTCAAATGTAATACCCACTTCGTCCAAAGAGCTTTTGACATTTGCGAAAGAACTGTTTTCGGAGCTTACGGGCGTACTCGGTCTTGTGTATGAGAAAAAGGACAACGACCTTGACGGTAAGGTGGAGGAGCTCATAGCCGCAAGAACTGCCGCGAGAAAAGCAAAGGACTTTGCAAAGGCTGACAGCATACGTGACGAGATAGCCGCTATGGGTATAGTTTTGGAGGATACTCCGAACGGCGTTAAATGGCACAAAAAATAATATCGACATGATTTAAAAAACAGCGACCGACATCGTTTTTACCGTGTCGGCCGCTGTTTTCTTTACAAATGTTTACAATCGCCTGTTTTAATTGACATATTTAAGGTATAAGTATATAATAAATTAGATAATAAGACTGTTTTTTGAGGGTGTCGGCAAGTGAGAGGCGTTTACGGAGTTGTAAAAAGATTTTTTGACATAATTGTGTCATTTTTAGGGCTTGTTTTACTTTCACCTCTTATGCTTGCGGTCTCGCTGCTTATAAAAATCGACAGTCGCGGACCCGTTATTTTCCGCCAAAAAAGAATAGGCAGAAACGGAAAGGTTTTTGAAATATACAAATTCCGTTCGATGTGCGTCGGAGCGGAAAAAACCGGTTCGGGCGTCTACTCCGGAAAAGGCGATGCCAGAGTTACAAAGATAGGCAAAATTTTGCGTGCTGCGAGTATAGACGAACTGCCGCAGCTTTTAAATATTTTAAAAGGCGAAATGAGCTTTGTGGGACCTCGGCCTCCGCTTACATATCACCCGTGGAAATATGAGGAGTACACCGATTTTCAAAAGCGTATGTTCGAGGTGCGGCCCGGTATAACCGGATGGGCGCAGGTTCACGGCAGGAAGGACGTCGAGTGGCACAAAAGAATTGAGCTTAACGTCTGGTACGTTGACCATATGTCACTTTTGCTTGACATCAAAATTATGTTCATGACCGCTTTCAAGGTGATCACAAACGCCGACAACGAAAACAGCGGCGCTACCGTCGCCTCTGATGCGAAAACGGAAAAAGAAGCTTCGGGCAAGACGGAGGGCGCAGAAAAATAATGGCTCTTAAACTTATGTATCTGACAAACGATCCGAAAATCGCAAAAACGGCACAGGACGTTTCGGTAGACCGAATATTCCTTGACCTTGAAACCCGCGGTAAGGCAGAGCGTCAGGCAAATATGGATACCGTAATATCTCATAACAGCATTGACGACGTGAAAAAGCTCAGCGCGGTTTTAGACAGGACGGAGCTTTTGGTCAGAGTAAATTCGTTTTACGACGGCTCACGTGAAGAAATCAACCGCGTAATAGACGACGGCGCCGACATTGTTATGCTCCCGTATTTTAAGACTGCGGACGAGGTAAGAGCTTTTATAAACTGCGTCGGCAAAAGGGCAAGGACATGCCTTCTTGTGGAAACACCCGAGGCGGTAGAGCACATAGACGAAATTATTGCGGTGCCGGGGATAGACGAAGTGCATATAGGGCTTAACGATTTGCATCTCGGCTACAAAATGGACTTTATGTTTCAGCTTGTGGCGGACGGTACGGTGGAAAAGCTGTGCCGTAAGTTCCGCGAAAAGGGCATATTTTACGGCTTCGGAGGCGTGGGCAGAGTCCACAGCAAAGTTATGTTGCCCGCGGAATACATAATAGGCGAGCATTACAGGCTCGGTTCGGGCATGGTGATATTGTCGCGAGCATTTTGCGATGTTTCAAAGCTTCGTGAGGATGAGATATATGAGAGGTTTAATATCGGCGTCAGAGAATTTCGCGAGTATGAAAAAAAGGCGGAAAAAATGACCCCCGAAGAGCTTGCGGAAAATCACGGGAAGCTCGTGCAATGCGTCGATGATATCGTAAAAGCGAAAAGAAGCATCTCGTAAAGCCATGCGTTTTAAAATCAGTAACAGGGGTATCATTTAATGAAAATCCTTTTGACCGGTGCATACAAATATACGGAATGTCAGCTTTCACGGCTTAAAGCCATGGGGGCAGAGATTCTTTACGTCGCAGACGAAAGAGAGGAAATTCCCTTTGACGTTTCATCTGTTGACGCGGTCGTATGCAACGGTCTGTTTTTATATAATGACATAAAAAATTTCAAAAGTCTTAAATACATTCAGCTCACGAGCGCGGGCCTTGACAGAGTGCCCGCGGAGTATATAAAAAGTAAAAATATTGCCCTTTTTAACGCAAGGGGCGTTTACAGCGTACCGATGGCAGAATTTGCTGTTCTCGGTATTTTGTTAATTTATAAGAAAAGCTTTTTCTTCCGTGATAATCAAAAAAATCACCTTTGGCAAAAAAACAGAGAGCTTTGGGAGCTTTGCGGCAAGAGCGTTGCGATAATAGGCTGCGGCTCTGTGGGGACGGAGTGCGCAAAGCGTTTTAAGGCTTTCGGCTGCCGAGTTTCGGGCGTTGACCTTTACCCCTCGGAAAATGAATATTATGATAAGATTTATCCGTTGTCGGAGCTTCCGAGCGTGCTTTCAAATGTCGATATTGCAGTTTTAACGCTTCCGCTTACCGATGAGACAAAGGGTCTCTTCGGCGAAAAGATGTTTTTATATATGAAAGATACCGCCGTTCTTGTGAACATATCAAGGGGCGCGGTGGTTGATGAATCGGCTCTTATTGCGGCTCTTTCCGAAAAAAGGATTTACGGAGCGGTGCTCGATGTCTTTGAAAACGAGCCGTTGCCGCAAAACAGCCCTCTGTGGGATATGGAAAATGTCATTATAACTCCGCACAATTCGTTTGTATCCGAAAAAAATGCAGACCGCCTGTTTTCGGTGATATATAATAATTTAAGTGAATTTTTGAATGGGGAGAATACATATTGAAATTTATATTGGTGTCGCCTAAAAACAGAACGGCGTACAATTTTCGCGGCGACCTTATCAAAAAAATAATTTCGTGCGGATATGAGGTTATCGTCACCGGCCCCAACAGGGTGGGAGTGGAAAAAATCGAAGCCCTCGGCGCACGCTTCGTCGAGATACCCATGGAAAAAAACGGAGTAAATCCGTTTAAGGATATCCGGTATGAAAGGGCATTATATAAGCTGTTTCGCGAGGAAAAGCCGGATGCGGTTCTCGGGTATACCGCGAAGCCCGTAATATACGGCTCCATAGCCGCAAAAAGAGCCGGAGTTAAGAAAATTACAGCTATGATTACAGGGCTGGGTTATGCATTTACACAGAAAACTTTGAAGGCGAGGACTATTCGTTTGATAATGTCTTTGCTTTATAGACCGGCATTAAGATGTGCTCATACAGTGGTTTTTCAAAATCCCGATGACCGTGACTATGCAATTAAACTAAAGATTGTAAAGCCGGAGAAGTGTCGAGTTGTTAACGGTTCAGGCGTCAATATGGAACGCTTTAAACCGTTGCCTTATCCTGAAACGATGACTTTTTTTATGCTTTCGCGCGTTATGTATGCGAAGGGTATTCGTGAGTATTTAAGTGCGGCTGAGAAGGTAAAAAAAATATATCCTGATGTGAAATTTATGCTTTTGGGAGCGTGCGAGGGCATTCAGGATTCAATCAGCCGAGAAGCTCTGCAGAAATATATAGATAACGGAACGATTGTATACTTCGGCGAAACGGATAATGTTGCACCTTATTACGGAGAATGTTCGGTATTTGTTTTACCGTCATACAGAGAGGGGACGGGACGTGTTATCTTGGAGGCTATGGCAACCAAACGTCCTATTATCGCAACGGATGTAGCAGGCTGTCGTGAAACGGTACGCAATGGAATAACAGGTTTTTTGGTTCCTGCTAAGGACAGCGAAGCTTTAGCGGAAAAATTGATTTGGTTTATCAATCACCCGGAAATGATTCCAAAAATGGGTGAAGCGAGTTATGAGTATTGTAAAGAAAAATACGATGTCAGAAAAGTCAATGAAAACATGCTGAGATTCTGTCAGATTGAGAGTAAACATAAAGATAACGATAGGAGAGGTCAATATGAACTTATATGAAAAAATTGTAAAAGGTGAGGAAAAATTAGCACTTGTGGGTCTCGGCTACGTAGGTATGCCTATTGCAGTTTCATTTTCAAAGAAAGTTAAGGTAGTGGGTTTTGATCTTAACGCCAAAAAAATCGAACTCTACAAAAACGGCATAGACCCGACCAATGAAGTCGGCAACGAGGCTGTTAAGAATTGTTCTGTCGAGTTTACGGCGGACGAAAGCAAGCTCAAGGAGGCAAGGTTTATAATTGTTGCCGTGCCTACTCCCGTAAACGACGACCACACCCCCGACCTCACTCCGGTAGAGAGCGCGAGTGAAATCGTCGGCAGAAATCTTACAAAGGGCTCTGTAGTTGTATATGAGAGCACCGTTTATCCCGGCGTTACCGAGGATATTTGCGTGCCGATACTCGAAAAAGAGTCGGGGCTTAAATGCGGTACGGACTTTAAAATCGGTTACAGTCCCGAGAGAATAAACCCCGGCGACAAGGTACACCGCCTTGAGACAATAACCAAAATAGTAAGTGGTATGGACGATGAAACTCTTGATACCGTGGCAAAAACCTATGAGCTTGTCGTAAAGGCAGGCGTACACAGAGCGGAGAGCATCAAGGTTGCCGAGGCTGCAAAGGTTATTGAAAACAGCCAGAGGGATATAAACATTGCGTTTATGAATGAGCTGTCAATAATCTTCAACAAAATGGGCATAGATACAAAATCTGTTTTGGAGGCGGCAGGCACAAAGTGGAATTTCCTCAAATTCTATCCCGGACTTGTCGGCGGACACTGTATAGGCGTTGACCCCTATTACCTTACATATAAGGCCGAGGAGATGGGCTATCACAGCCAGATAATCCTTTCGGGCAGACGCATAAACGACGATATGGGCAAGTACGTAGCCGAAAACACCGTTAAAAATCTTATAAAGGCGGATGTCCCCGTAAAAAACGCAAAGGTTGCAATTCTCGGCTTCACGTTTAAAGAGAATTGCCCCGACACGAGAAATACGAAAATTATCGATATTTACAATGAACTTCGCGAATACGGAATTACACCGGTAATCGCGGACCCCGTTGCCGACAGCGATGAGGCAAAGCGCCTTTACGGCATAGAGTTTGTAAAAACGGACGATATAAAAAATTGCGACGCCGTTATACTTGCCGTGGCTCATGATAGACTCAAAGCACTTACCGAGGCTGATTTTGACAAAATGTTCAAACCGGGCGGAAACGAAGAAAAAGTGCTTATTGATATTAAAGGTCTGCTTTCACGCAAGGATTACGAAAAAGCGGGCTATAAATACTGGAGACTTTAATTTTATACGGAGATGTGTTTTTAATGCTTCAAGAACAACTTGCAAACAGACCAGACCTTCAGAAATATCTGTTTATCAGGGGATTTTTGGCGACCGACGAAAAAATCGAAAATCTCAATGATTTTCCGTTCTACGGCAATTGGAACGAAACGGAAAAGTGCGGCTTGTATTTTTACACACATAATAAAACCGCTGTCCATTTTGCTGCAAACGAAAACGTCACGCTGTTTTTATTCGGCCATTGTTATGACCCTTTCCTGATGGAAATCAACGAGGAAAAAATACTTGCCGATTTTCTTAAGGACTATGGGACGGATAGGTATTATGACAGAATATCTGAAATTACGGGCGTGTATGTGTTAGGCTCGATTGAAAACGGTAAAATTAAATTTTCGGTTGACCCTGCCGGTATGCAGTCGGCTTGTTACGGAGTTATAGACGGTCACTTCTATTTGTCGTCTCACCCTCAGCTTATAGGCGATATTTGCAATCTTGAAATGGATGATTTTATCAAGGAACTAATTGCTTATAAGTGGTACGGCAGAGTTATGGGACCGTATCTTCCCGCGGATTTGTCACCGTTTGCAAACGTCAAGAGAATTATTCCGAGCACGGAATATACGTATGGCGGCGGCATGCTTTCGCATAAACGCTTTTGGCCTTTAAAACCGTTCCGATTTGCCGAGGGCGAAGAATACAACAGGGTAATTAAAGAAGCTGCCGACATTCTGAAAAAGAATATGGAGCTGATATCGAAAAAGTGGAAGCATCCATGGATATCGCTTACCGGCGGCATTGACAGCAACACCACTTTTGCGGCGGCAAACGGAATGTATGACAGGTTTGAGACATTCAGTTATATCTCCGCCGAAAAGGAAATACGCGACGCCGAAGCGGCTGCCGAAATAGCCAAGGCTTTCGGCGTGAAGCATCATATCTATAATATCCCCGAGGATAATGCCGAGATACCCGACTACGATGTTAAGGTCGAAATACAGCGCCATAACAGCGGTTATATAGCGGAGCGCAAATCGAATGAATCGCGAAAAAGATTTTATCTTGAAGAGAACTGCGGATGCGATGTTGAGGTTAAATCGTGGGTATCGGAAATAATAAGAGGTCGTTGGTATAAGCATCTCAATAAGAAAAAATTTCCAAAGCTATCTCCGAAGTTATACCGCAGTCTTTATAAGATGTTTGTTTTTAACAGATCTCTTGCTCATAAGACAGATAAAATTTTTGCTAAATATATCAAGGAATTTGAGTACGATAAAATTCCCGATTGTTATCCGACCGTGGATATGCACTACAACGAGGTTGTGATGGGCAGTTGGGGCGGACTTAATATCAGCGAGATGAAATTCTGCTTTGATTTGACGTTCCCCTACAACAACCGCAAATTTCTCGATACTTTGTTCAGAGTTCCGCTCGAAAAGAGAATTTCGGACGAGCACCATCTCGATATGAAAAAATATCTTAACAAAGAGCTTTACGATATGAATATTCATGTTGTGAATATGAATGACACTGACACTAGAGCAAAACTTACGAATGCCATATTTACAATTAATCAATTCTTACCGTATTAAAAAGGGTTCTCGGCTGTGATCGGGATTAGGCTGTTGAGCCGGTATTAAGCTTACTATCGAGTGGTAATAAGGAGAATTTTAAAATGGGAACAATTAAAAATATGGTTAAATCAAGGGGTGTGCGTCATTCTATCACACGATTCCTGCGATTTGTGCCGACGCCGCTGTATATCAGTTTGTATTACTGGGCGGCAACGGGCAAGTGGCCCGATTTAAAACACCCCACGTATTTTAACGAGAAGCTTCAATGGATGAAAATACATGAAGATTATACAAAATACCGTGATTATGCGGACAAAATAAAGGTGCGCGACATAATAAAAGAGAAAATCGGCGACGGATATATGTTTCCGATGCTCGGCAAATGGAAAAGCTTTGACGAAATAGACTTCGACTCTCTCCCCGAAGAATTTGTACTTAAATGCAATCATGATTCGGGCAGCGTTAATTTAATCCGTAACAAGTCTGCTCTTACAAAGGAAAAGATGGAGTCTTTACGTAAGTTTTATGCATCAAGATTAAAGCAGGATTTTTATGAGTACGGCAGAGAACCTTGTTACAAGGGTATCGACAGATACATTTTTGCCGAAAAATTTATGAAAGACCCGTCCGGAGGTGTGGGCGGAATAAAAGACTATAAGTTTTTCTGCTTCAACGGAAAACCTGAAATAATGTTTATCGCTACGGACCGCGCAACGGATGTCAAATTTGACTTTTTCGATATGGATTTCAATCATCTTGACATTACAAATATTCATCCGCAATCCGGAAAAGTAATTGAGAAGCCGGAAAAATTCGACGAAATGAAGGCACTGGCAGAAAAATTGTCCAAGGGCATTAAATTCGTCAGAATCGATTTGTTTGAGGTAGGCGGAAAAATTTACTTCGGCGAGTTTACATTTTTCCACGGCGGCGGATTTAACCGTTTTTATCCCGTGGAGTGGGAGACCAAGCTCGGCAATCTTATCGATATAAATACAAAGTAACGGGGAACAATGATGAGAATATTGTTTGTTTCGTCTTCGCCTGTTAACAGGCAAACAAGTATCGGAAATTCATTTCTGAATTTGTTTGACGGCTTTGACGCGGAATTTTACAGCCTTTACAGCAGGACAGGTTATCCCGACAAAAAAATCAAAAGCGCTTTTCGCATTGCCGAAGCTCAGCTTGTAAAAAACATATTTAACAGTAAAAAAATAGGCAAAAAGGTCGAAAATTACGAAGAAACTACGTTGGAGGACAAGAGCGCTCAAAAATTAGAGACCACGGTTAAGCTCAACCAGTCTCAGCTTAAATATATTGCAAGGGATGCGGTTTGGAAACTTGCGCCGTGGAAAAATGAAAATTTGAGGGCTTACATAGAAGAAGTAAATCCCGATTTGATTTTTTCCGTCCTCAGCAGTAATTCCGCGGTTAATGATATGGCGGCGTATGCCGCAAAGATTTCGGGTGCAAAAGTGATTTTGTACGCTTGGGACGATAATTACAGTTACCCTTATTCAAAATCTCCGCTTTTACGCGCGGCACAATTTTTCCGCCGTAAAAAGATGAGGAAAACCGCGGCATTGGCGTCGGACTTGTTTGTAATATCGGATATTCAAAAGTATGATTACGAAAAGATTTTTTCAAGGGAATGTAAGGTAATTACAAAGGGTGCGGATTTTTCAAAGCGTGAAGAAAAGCCCGTTTTGCACAATAATCCGCTTAAAATTTTGTATGCCGGAAACCTTGCCTTGGGTCGTTCGGAAACAATTTCGCATATTACAAAGGCGCTTGAAAAAATCAATCGGGACGGCAAAAAGGCGGAACTCAGGATATATTCGGCAACTCCGCTCACCGACGAGCAGAAAAAGGCGATGGCTGATTCAAGTAATTCGTTTTTTATGGGGAGCGTTTCGGCTCTCGAAGTGCAGAAGCTTCAAAGTGAAGCCGATATACTGATTCACGCCGAAAGCTTTAAAGAGGAGTATTTTAATCTGATTCATTACTCTTTTTCGACAAAGCTTGTCGACTGCTTTCACAGCGCCAAATGTATTTTTGCCGTCGGACCCGAAAAAGCGGCTTCGATTGACTGTCTTATAAAAAACGACGCCGCTGTCGTTGCAAAAAGCGACGATGAAATATATGAGAAATTAAACCGGCTTATAAATGACAAGAATATGATTGACGAATATGCGGCAAAAGCTTGGGAATACGGCAAAAAATCTTTTGACCGTGTCAATATTCAGAGGTTACTTAAGGAGAGCATAGAAAAAGTATTACAAAAAAGAAATTGACGTTATTCCCGTGACAGACACAGCGTGAACGTTGCGGATGTTACGGTTATGGTTTTTTATAAGAAATTTTGTTTTAGGTGCTTGAACTCGAGGAGAATAAAACTGAATAAGGGGTGAGAAAAATGAAAGTTTTACAAATAAATGCCGTATATAATTTAAGCAGTACGGGCAGAACCACAGCTGAGTTACATCATGCGCTGTTAAGAGAGGGCGTCGGTTCATATGTTGCGTATTCCAAAACCGACAAACCCGATGATGTCAACCTTTATCATATAGGCTCGCCGTTTGATGTAAAGATGCACGGGCTTCTTTCGCGCATTACTGGTGAGCAGGCGCACTTTTCTTTTTTTTCGACCAAAAAACTTATAAAATATATTGTCAAAATACAACCCGATGTTGTCCACCTCAGAAATCTCCACGGCAATTTTATAAATCTGCCTATGCTTTTAAAGCATCTCGCCGAAAAGAAAGTGGCGGTTGTCATAACATTCCACGATTTTTGGTTCGTAACCGGCAAATGCGTTCACTTTGCCGTAACGGGCTGCGATAAGTGGCATAAAGAGTGCGGAAAATGCCCGAATCTCAGCGACGGCAATCCCACTTGGTTTTTTGACAGGACAAAAAAATTGCTCAGGGAAAAAACCGAGCTTCTCGGAAAAATCGACCGCCTTGCTCTTATAGGCGTGTCCGATTACGTTACAAACGAGGTGAAAAAATCGCCGATAGCCAAAAAGGCTGCGGTTGTAAAAACAATATATAACTGGATAGATTTTGACAAATTCTATCCGCGCGACGGAAAAAACGTACGCGAAAAATACGGCATCAACGGTTTTATGGCAGTCGGAGTTTCAACCTCCTGGTCCGAACGTAAAGGCTTAAAGAGCTTTATAAGGCTCGCAGAGGAATGCCCCGAGATAACGGTTGTTTTGGTCGGCGGTCTCAAAGAAAACACGGTTTTGCCGAAAAATATTATAGCCGTACCGCGAACATCGTCTACCGATGAGCTTGCCGAAATTTATTCGGCTGCCGATGTGTTTATTACATTTTCTCTTGAAGAAACTTTCGGAAAGGTCTCCGCGGAGGCGCTCTCTTGTGGAACGCCGGTAATATGCTACGATTCCACCGCCAATCCCGAAATAGTCGGCGAAGGCTGCGGTTATGTAGTGCCGAAAAACGATTTTGAGGGAATTTTAAATGCCGTAAAAAAGGTCCGCGAAAACGGCAGTCGGTTTTATTCCGAGGCGTGTGAAAACTTTGCCCATGAGAAATTCGGCAAGGACAAGCTGATACATCAGTATATTGATGTTTATAAGCAGTTGTTGCGGTTGGCGGGAGGGGAAGAAAAATGAAAAATGTCTTGCTTATAACTAATTCGTTTCCTTTCGGCATAGCCGAGGCAGGCTTTTTGGCGCCCGAATACGAGATAATGAAAGAAAAATCGGACGTATATACTGTGTCGAGAAATCCGAAAGACGAGATGACAACCGAGGTTCCCGACGACAGGGTATTCAGATATGCGTCGCACTACGGGAAAAACGTTTTCGGATATTTTTTAAAAACGCTGTTTTCACCCATATATTACAGAGAACTCGCATATTTAAAGCGCAAAAAAAAGCTTACTCTTACGAATGTAAAAAGAGCGTTTAAAAGCCTTATGCGCACGTTCCATTTTGAGTCCTACCTTAAAAAAGTAAGAAGCATTGCGGGCGGCGAGTGCGTTTTTTATACATATTGGAATGACTATACCGCATTGTCGGCAGCCCTTGCCGCAAAAAAAGGCGACAGAGTGGTTTCGAGAATACACAGAGCAGATTTATATCTCAATGAGGCGAACGGATACTATATCCCATATAAAAACGAGATTGCAAAGCGGATAGATAAACTTGTTTTCATAAGTCGTGACGGTATGAATTATTACCGCGAAAATTTTGAGATTGATGAAAAAAAGTGCTGTGTTTCATATCTCGGAGTCAAAGAGGGCAAAAGACCCGAACGCCCCGAAAAAGGCGGTCCGCTTAAAATATTGAGCTTTTCGTACCTCTCCCCCGTAAAGCGCGTGGGCAGGATAATAGACGCTCTTTCAAAGACGGATAAAGATATAATTTGGACGCACATAGGCTCAGGTGTGCTTGCCGATGAAATAAAAGAAAAGGCGAAGATAGAGCTTCGCGGAAAAGAAAATATAAAATACGAGCTTAAAGGATATATGAATCATGACGATGCCATGAATTATATTTCGGAAAATCCGTTTGATTTTCTCCTGAACGTTTCGTCGTCGGAGGGCTTGCCCGTGACGATGATGGAGTGTATGGCAAGGGGTATGCCGGTTGTGGCGACGGACGTCGGCGGCGTCGGCGAAATAGTCGATAACGGCAAAAACGGATTTTTGTTAAAGTCCGATTTTACTGATGAGGAGCTTGTTTCCGCCGTAAATGCATACGAAGCTATGCCGCTTGAAGAAAAACGGAAAATGAGCGACTGCGCGTATGAAAAATGGCAGAAGTGTTTTGACTGCCGAAAAAATTATCTCGAATTTTGTGACGGAATATTATCCCTTTAAAAGTACCAGAAAGTGAAGTAATATATGCTCCGGATTGTTTTGTTATTCTTCGGATTTGCAGTTATAAATCCGATTTTCAACAAAAAAACATATAAAATATATCTGCTGCTTTTTGCGGCGGCTTTGGCATGCCTTGCTTGGTTCACAAAGCCAGACTATACCATGGACCTGTACAGAGCGTATGAACAGCTCGATTTATTCAGGCAGATTTCTTTCGGTAAAGCGTATTCCTATTACGGTGCGAGCAACCCTCTGACGCTTGTGTATTATTACGGTCTTGCGAGAATTTGCCCCGAAAACGGCATATTGCCCGCGCTTACCGTATTTATAGTATACGGATTTTCGTTTGCGCTGCTTTATAAAGCCGGCGTTAGGTTCGACTCGAAAAAAAGCGAAATGAATATGGCGCTATTGTTCTTTATGGCAAACTTCAATTATTTCTATGTCATAGACAATACGCGTATTTATATCTGCTTTGCAGTGCTCGCTTACTTTATGTATGTGGATATAGTCGAGAAAAAGCACCGCATTTTCTGTTTCCTTGTATATGCGGCTCTGTGCTATTTCCATTACGGCATATTGCCGTTTGTGCTTATCAGAATAGTGCTTCTGTTTATAAAAAAGGCGTCTCCGATTGTGAAAAAGTCGTTTATCGTAATACTTCCGGTACTTATTTTTGCCGCAAACAAAATCGCGATTACACTCGGCTCCGCAAGCGACGGACTTTTGGGAACCGTCGAGAGAAAGATTTCGGGCTACAAAAGCTACGAGGTTTTCGGTATATGGCAGTTTTCAATGTCGATTATAAGGCTCGTTCTGGCGCTTTTGATAATGTTGCTTTCCATGACTATAACGGAAAGTCTCATTAAAAAGCAAAATACCGGCTCTTCCCTTCGGGACAAAGCTTTGGACGGAACGTATAACTACGACTGGATGATAGTTTACAGCATAGTTACGATATTCCTGTTTATCTCAAACTATCAGTTCATTTTGAGAACGCCCAACTTCATTCAGATAACGCTCAGCGTGCCGCTGCTGTTTTTGCTGTACAGGTTCAGGAATCCCGTTAACAAAAACCTCAAACCGTATACTTATATTGTGTTGTCGGCAGAGAGTGTGATACATTTTGCTTATTTGCTGCTGTATGTGTACAATAACGCACAATTTGTTTTCTGAATAAAAGGTATTTGACTATGAACAGAAAAATCGGATTAGTTTTTTCATACGGCGTTATGATAACCGAAATAATTTCGGCTATGTTTGTAACTCCGTTTATAATAAGAAGTCTCGGTCAGGCGGAATACGGTATTTACCAGCTGACCTCGTCCATAACGGCGTATCTGATAATATTCGACCTCGGGGTCGGCAACTCGGTTATCAGATATATGGCAAAATTCCGCGCCAATAACGACAGGGAGTCCCAAAGTAAGTTTTTGGGCGTGACCACCGTTTACTATGCGGCGGTTACCTTTGTTATAGTTATTGTGGGCGTGCTTTTAATAACCGTTTTTCCGAACGTGTTTTCAAAGGGACTTACGCCGTCCGAAATAGTCAAAGCGAAGGAGCTTTTATCGATAGCGATAGCCACAAGCGCAATTTCAATCGGCACATCGGCTTTTTCAAATACGCTTATTGCTTACGAGCGGTTCACGGCGCACAAGGGTATTATGATACTTGCCAATGTCGCAAAAATGATAGTTCTTGTTTTTTTGATGAAGGCGGGCGTCAAGAGTATAGGCGTTGTAACCGTAAACCTTGTTGTTACGGCAGTTACGCGGCTTTTCTATATAGGCTATGTATTTTTAAAACTCAAAATATATCCGAGCTTTAAAAAGATAGATATGTCTTTTGTAAAGGGCGTATTTTCGTATTCCACATTTGTGCTTATTCAGCTCATAGCGCAGCAGTTAAACTCAATGTCTGACCAGATAATCCTCGGTATTTTTGCTCCGTCCGCCGCGGTGCTTATAGGCATTTACGGCGTCGGCTCGCAAATAGTGCAGTATTATAAGACCATAGGCAGTCAGTTCAATTCCGTGCTTATGGCAGGCACCGTCCGTATGATAGAGGGCGGAGCCGACAGCAAAACGATACAAAAAGAAATGGTTCGTATCGGCAGAGTTATCTTTATGGTTCTCGGCATTATCTACTGTGTGTTTGCCGTGTTCGGCAGAGATTTTATAACGCTTTGGGCGGGCAAGGATAACATAGACGGCTATTTTGTTGCGCTTATTATAATGTTCCCGTGGATGATTTCAACGCCGCAGGGCATAGGAAATCAGATACTCTGGGCGATAAACCGCCACAAAACTTTGGCGGTTATACAGATTTGCTCATCGGTTTTCAATATTATTGTCACGATTTTGCTGATAAAGTGGAAACCTCTCATAGGCTCATCGCTCGGCACGGCTTTGGCGCTGATTATCGGCGATGTCGTACTTATGGATATGGTTCTCCGAAAAGAAGTCGGCATAAAATTCGGCGAGTATTACCGCGATTTGTTTAAGGGAACTCTCCCTGCGCTTTTAATCAGCTCTGCCGTCGGTGCGGCGCTGTCGCTGCTGCATCTCAATCGGTACGGTTGGATAGGGCTTATTATAAATGCCGCGGCAATGACGGCGGTGTATGGCGGTCTTATGACAACATTCTTTATGAACAGCTATGAAAAAGGCCTTATAAAGGGGCTGTTTAATAAAATAAAAGGCAAGCTGAACCTAAAAAAAGCTTGATATAAAGGAAGATGAAAATGTTTAAAGACAAAACTCTGATGATTACGGGCGGAACAGGCTCATTCGGCAATGCGGTGCTCAACAGATTTTTAGAGACCGACATCGGCGAAATCCGCATTTTTTCAAGAGATGAAAAAAAGCAGGACGATATGCGCCATGAGTTTCAGGCGAAAATGCCCGAGGTCAGCGATAAAATAAAGTTCTTTATCGGTGATGTCAGAGACCTTGCAAGCGTCAAAAACGCAATACACGGCGTTGACTATATATTCCATGCGGCGGCTTTAAAACAGGTTCCGTCGTGCGAGTTCTTCCCGATAGAGGCGGTCAAGACCAACGTTCTCGGCACCGATAACGTGCTCACCGCGGCAATAGACGAGGGAGTTAAAACCGTAATTTGCCTTTCAACCGATAAGGCGGCGTACCCGGTTAACGCAATGGGGACTTCAAAGGCGATGATGGAAAAGGTAATAGTTGCAAAATCGCGGACGGTAAGCCCCGAAAGAACAAAAATCTGCTGCACGCGTTACGGAAACGTAATGTGTTCGCGCGGCTCCGTAATTCCGCTTTGGATAGAGCAGATGAAAGAGGGCAAACCGATAACCGTAACCGAGCCTAATATGACGCGCTTTATAATGAGCCTTGACGAGGCGGTAGACCTTGTTCTTTTTGCCTTTGAAAGCGGCGTTTCGGGCGATATACTCGTTCAAAAGGCGCCTGCCTGCACCATTGAGACTTTGGCAAGAGCGGTTAAAGAGCTTTTCGGTTCGGACGATGATATAAAGGTTATCGGCATACGCCACGGCGAAAAAATGTATGAGACGCTTCTCACTAACGAAGAATGTGCACACGCCGTTGATATGGGCAAGTTTTACCGCGTACCTGCGGACAAGCGCTCGCTCAATTACGACAAGTACTTTAAAACGGGCGATATAAAACGTAACCCGTTAACCGAATTCAATTCAAACAATACCGAGCTTTTAAATGTTGAGCAGGTAAAGGAAAAGCTTTTATCGCTCGCTTATATCAGAGACGAATTAGCCGAATTCAAAAAGTAATCGGTATTCCGAAAGGCAGATTTTATGAAAATACTTGTTACGGGTTCAGCCGGATTTGTAGGCAAAAATTTTACAGAGGCGCTTAAAAATCTGCGCGACGGCAAGGACCGCACACGTCCGTCGCTCTCGATTGACGAAATATTTGAATATGATGTTGACACGGACAAGGCTCTGCTCTCGGATTTTTGCAGGGATTGCGATTTTGTTTTCAACCTTGCGGGCGTCAACAGACCTAAAGACGACAGCGAGTTTATGAAGGGTAATTTCGGGTTCGCCTCGGAGCTTTTGGATACGCTCAAAAAGTACGGCAACCGTTGTCCTGTTATGCTCTCAAGCTCCATACAGGCGACGCTTGTCGGCAGATATGCAAATTCCGTTTACGGAGAGTCAAAGCTGCGCGGAGAAGAGCTGTTTTTTGACTATGCCGCAAAAACCGGCGCAAAGGTGTTTGTTTACCGCTTCCCGAATCTTTTCGGAAAATGGTGCAGACCGAATTACAACAGCGCCGTTGCGACCTTTTGCAATAACATCGCAAATGATTTGCCCGTAAGAGTCGATAATGAAAAAACGGAACTTGAGCTTTTGTATATAGATGATCTTGTAAACGAAATGCTCGACTTACTCGAGGGAAAAGAGCATCGCTGCGAATTTTCGGGTGCGGACGCTGTCCCGAAAAGCGACGGCAGATATTGTGTCGTTCCGGTAACATATCGCGTTACGCTCGGCGAAATCGTGTCGTTGCTTCACAAATTCGATGACCGGCGAAAGACTCTTATTATGCCGGAAATTCCGAACGGCAGTTTTGCGAAGAAGCTTTACAGCACGTATCTTTCATATCTTCCGAAGGAAAAAACCGCGTTTGAGTTTAAAACAAATTCGGACGCGCGCGGCAGCTTTACCGAGCTTTTGAAAACGGAAAACTGCGGTCAGTTCAGCGTTAATGTGTCGCTGCCGGGCATAACCAAAGGCGAGCATTGGCATAACAGCAAGTGGGAGCAGTTCATAGTCGTTTCGGGAAAGGGGCTTATACGCGAACGCAAAATAGGCACCGACAGCGTTATGGAATTTTATGTTTCGGGCGATAAGCCCGAATGTGTGCAGATGCTCCCCGGTTACACTCACAGCATAGTTAATTTAAGCGACACACAGCCGCTTGTCACATTGATGTGGGCAAACGAAATTTTTGACGCCGAACACCCCGATACATTCGGAGAAAAGGTTTAATACTGCCACACACGGCGGAGGTAATATATATGAAAACTGATTACAGCGATATTAAATTTAAGGATAACGGGAAATTAAAGCTCCTTATTATTGTAGGCACGCGTCCCGAAATAATCAGACTTGCCGCGGTTATCGACAAGTGCAGAGAGTATTTTGACTGTATTCTCGCGCATACCGGTCAGAATTACGATTACAATCTGAACGGCGTGTTCTTTAAGGATTTGGAGCTTTCCGACCCCGAGGTGTATATGGACGCCGTAGGGACCGATCTCGGCGAGACGGTCGGAAATATCATAAACTGCTCGTACAAGCTGATGCATGATATTCACCCCGAGGCACTTTTGATTCTCGGCGACACAAATTCCTGCCTTTCCGCAATAGCGGCGAAAAGACTGCATATACCGATATTCCATATGGAGGCAGGCAACCGCTGCAAGGACGAGTGTTTGCCGGAGGAGACAAACCGCCGTATAGTAGATATTATCTCGGATGTGAATATGGCGTATTCCGAGCACGCGCGCCGCTATCTGCACGAGTGCGGTCTGCCGAAGGAGCGCACTTACGTAACGGGCTCGCCTATGGCGGAGGTGCTTCACAAAAATTTGGAAAAAATCGAAAACAGCGACATTTTGGCAAAACTCGGTCTTAAAGAGAAAAATTATATTCTTTTATCGGCTCACCGCGAAGAAAACATTGATACCGAAAAGAATTTTATAAGCCTGTTTTCCGCAATAAACCGTCTTGCCGAAAAATATGATATGCCGATACTCTATTCGTGCCATCCGCGTTCAAAAAAGCGTCTTGAGGAGAGCGGTTTCAAGCTTGATAAGAGGGTTATACGCCATGAGCCGCTCGGATTCCATGATTATAACAATCTTCAGATGAACGCCTTTGCCGTGGTTTCCGACAGCGGAACGCTGCCCGAGGAGAGCAGCTTCTTTACCTCGGTCGGAAAGAGCTTCCCCGCGGTGTGCATAAGAACTTCCACAGAGCGCCCCGAGGCTCTCGATAAGGGCTGCTTTGTGCTCGCCGGAATTGACGAAAAAAGCCTTCTCAGAGCGGTTACGCTTGCCGTGGATATGAATGAAAACGGCGATACGGGCATTCCCGTACCCGATTATACCGACGAAAACGTAAGCTCAAAGGTAGTTAAAATTATTCAGTCCTACACAGGCATAGTGGATAAGACGGTCTGGAGGAAGTACTGATAAACCGCCGAGTCAAAATACGCTTTACATTGTAAATTTTGTTTGATATAATATTCATAGATTAAAAATAACTATTGGATGTGATTTGCCGTGAAGTGCCCTTACTGCGGATACGAAGAGAGCAAGGTAATAGATTCGAGACCCACCGACGAGGGCGAGAGAATACGCCGCCGCCGCGAGTGCATTAAGTGCGGTAAGCGCTTTACTACATACGAAGTTATTGAAAGCGTGCCGATACTTGTCGTTAAAAAAGATAAGTCGCGCGAGGTGTTTGACCGAAATAAGCTTTTGGGCGGTATGATGCGCGCCTGCGAAAAACGTCAGGTTTCTATGGATACGCTGGAGCGCGCCGTTGACGATATTGAGGCAAATCTTCAAAATTCGCTCGACCGCGAGGTCTCGTCTATGCACATAGGCGAGCTTGCCATGCAGAAACTTAAAGATATCGACGAGGTTGCGTATGTCAGGTTCGCTTCGGTTTACAGGCAGTTTAAAGATATAAATGCCTTTATGGACGAGCTGTCGCAGCTCCTCAGAAAAAGATAAAATCCGTCTTACGGCAACAGTATACGTGTTTTTTCGGCAGAGACTTCGTTTTTCGGGGTCTCTGCTTTTTTATGCGGTTGACAAGCCGAGACATTTTAATATATTATAAAAGTGACAATTCGAGAATAGGGTGATTGCATTGAAAAAAGCATTAAGTGTAGTTTTGGCGGTTGTTTTGACCGTGCCGTTTTTGTCGCTTGTATCGGGCGCGCTGAATGAAAAAACGCTTTATGCCGATATGCCTGCAGAGTGGGCTGTAAGCTACGATCCGAGAACGGACGTTTCGGATTTGGTTCGGGAGAGCGAAAACAAAGCATTGCCGTTTTTTTCGGACGGAGCGGATACCCCGTATACGTTTTACACATTTCTGAATTCAAATCAGAAAGCGGTTTATAACGCGCTTAAAGAAAAGTCGTTTGAAAGCTCGGTTGAGGTTACCTTGCCGTCGCCTCTTACATGGAGCGGCACCGACACAAGCGTACCGAGCGAAATTAAGTCTGCTCTGTCAGAGGCTGTTTCGGGCGGAATATCCGCACTTTGCGACGATTTCCCGATGATTTTCTGGATAAACGGATACAGCATAAGCTACGGCTATTCTTACCGTTACGGCGACAGCGGTTACATTTTTACAATCACTTCGGTTACGGTAAAACCAAGAATAAATACAAACGCCTATGCCGATATGAATAAGGTTAAGCAGGATTACAATGATATGGCGGCTGTTGTTGCCGACATCGAAATAAAAGGCGCAACGCGCTATGAAAAGGTGAAGTTCATACACGATTTTATCTGCAAACGAGTCGAGTATGATGAAAATTTTGAAATGCCTACGGCGCACGAGGCGACAAGCGTATTTTTGTCTCCGTACAAAACCGTGTGCGAGGGATACAGCGAAGCATTCAAAATTCTCTGCGACAAAGCCGAAATACCGTGCGTAATAGCGGTGGGCACTTCAAACGGCGGAGGGCACGCTTGGAATTACGTAAAAATGGAGGACGGCAAGTGGTACGGCGTAGACTGCACCTTTGACGATCAGGGCAATATTTTGTATGACTATTTCCTCGTGGGAACAGCCAGCGGAAATAAGTATTTCAATGCGTCCGCGACCTTCGGTAGCAGCCATACCGAGACGGGAAAACGTTACAGCGGCAGCTTTACGCTGACATATCCAACCGTATCGGAAAATGCCTATTCACCGATTGTTCCGGCAATTAACTCCGACGCAACGGTGAACGAAAAGTCAAAGCTTTTGTACATTACGAACGGCGTGAGCGTAAATTCGGCGGTTTATATGCAGAGCGGTTACAGCTTTGTTTCCGGCGGCAATAAAACCGGCTCGCTCTTTACGGTCAAAAATACTTCGTCGGGTACAAGCGCGGGTTACACCGTAATTATGCGCGGCGATGTTGTGCCGAGCGGCAAGGTGGACGGCACCGATTTTGACGCCGTAATTAAACACTCGGTGGAAGAGCAAAAGCTTGAAAACGGTTCAAACGAATATTTGGCTGCCGATGTAAACGGCGACGGAGTTGTGGATTTGTTTGACGCCGCGGAAATAGATTTGATAAAAGCAGGTAAGGCTTCATAAAGCTGTAACCGGAAAAGACAAGGTGTAAAAACCGACACCGCAAAATCGCATAAAACGGGGGCGCTTAAAGGCTTTTAAACCTAAAGCGCTCCTTTTTCTTTTATAAGCACTTGACAAGTCCTGTTTTTGGGACTAATATTATATGAGTAAGCGAACAAATGTTCTATAAATCAACACCCGAAATCTGCTTTTTCGGGTGTTGATTTGGTTTTGGGACGACGGTTTCGGTGCGGCTTACCGATAACGTCGGTCGTCCGAAAGGAGAGTTATGGACGAAAAAATACTTGCGGAATTAAGCCTTGACGAGTACATCTATCTAACGGAAAATCTTGAGGTTATAGAGCACGGCGGAGACAAAAATGCGGCGGCGTATATTTTGGCGCGCAAAAATTCCGTCATTAAAAAGCTTGTCGGGCTTGTACTTCAAACCGAGCTGACGCAGGAGGAACGCGATTTTTTGCTTGCACGGCATATTAAAGGACTTAACAAATCCGAAATCGCGCGACTCAACAATGCTTCGCGCAAATATGTTGACAGAGTGCTTTTGAGTGCCGAAAAAAAGCTCTATGCCTATCTTAAATATCCCGTGATGATGCGTTTCTCGCTCATATGCCCACCGGAAAGTATATTTGACGAAATAAAGGAGTATTTATGACGAAAATCATTTCCATCTATATTTTTTTAGAGGACGAGCCGTCCGTTGAGTGCATAACGGCAGGGAACAGCGCCGAGCACAACGCGACTACGCTGAAATTTATTCTTGAGAGCACCTTTACCGACGAATTTAAATATTATCTCGACTTTGTATTGCCGAACGGAAAAATTTTACGCACGGATTATCTTCCGCTTAATAAGGAAGATGAAAATTCGGTGTCGTTTGACGTGCCTGCGTCCGTCACAAAATACGGTACGGCAGAATGTTGTCTGAATGCCGTTAAAATCGACGAAAACGGTCTCACAACCGAGGTTATGAAGCCGAAAAATGTCATATTGTATTTTAATACGCTTGCCGATGCCGACGGTGCTCTTCTCGCCGAATACGATTTCTCGGTAAACACAATGCTTGAAAATATAAAGAACGGAGTGTTCAAGGGCGAGAAAGGCGACAAGGGCGACAGCGGAAAAGACGGCAGCAACTATGTTCTGACAAAAGAGGACAAGGAAGAGATTGCGGCTATGATAAATAAGAGCACATACGGTCTTCCGTATACGCGCCGAGCTTCGGGAGAAAATACGCTGACGCTTACGGACTCTCTTGCGATGCCGTTTAAGGGCTTTACGGTATACGGTAAAACTTCGGTTACGGGTTCCGTCGCAGGTACTGCGGAGCCTGCTTCTTACGTAAAAATAAGCGGTGTGTCCTCCGTAAAAATCGGAATAAACGGCGCGGAGCAAACGGTAAATACGGGGGGCGAGCTTTTTTCGGCCGGTGACTATGCGGACAAAGCCGACGTCATAAGCGGAATTTTCACGAGAAAAATAGGCAAATATGTTCTCACGGGAACCGCCCAGGCGGTGCTTGCCAAATCATATGCGAGCGGCGGCGTAACTTTAAACAGGATATATACTCCGACTCCCGTCGGCGCAAAAATGGTTCGCGGAACCTGCCTTCCGGGTTACTGCACGCATTTTGAGGTGTTCAGGGAGAACATAACAAGCGACGAAGAGCTCGGAGCGCGCATTTCGGCAGGTAAAAACTATGTCGGCGTAATATGCGGCTATAACAATGACGTAATATATTTTCTGACTACGCTTTCCGTAGACGGGCTCAAGTCATATCTTCAGTCGCAGTATGCCGCCGGAACGCCTGTTACGGTATATTATCCGTTGGCGTCCGAATCGGAGGAAAAGATTACGCCGGTGACGCTGAATTCGGGTTTCCCGACCACCGAAATTTCGGTTTCGGAGTCGAGCGGCAAATTCGACTTATGCTATTGCGCCGATATATCCGAGGCTGTAAAACGACTTGAAGAAAAGTAAAAATAACGAAAGGAAAATTATATGGAAGCTAAATATAAGGGAATAGACGTGTCAAAGTGGCAGGGCGATATAAATTGGGAAAAGGTTCGTGCTTCGGGCGTTGAATTCGCCATGCTGCGCGCAGGCTTCGGCAGATGCCAAGGTCAAAACGATACCTCTTTTGAAAGAAATTACCGCGAGGCAAAGAAAAACGGCATACTTGTGGGCGCATACCATTACAGTTATGCAAAAAACGCTTCGGACGCAGAAAAAGAGGCTGAGTATTTTCTCTCGCTTATATCGGGAAAAAGCTTTGAATTTCCCGTGGCATTCGACATTGAGGATAACTCGCAGAAAAATCTGTCTCGCGAAGAAATAAGCGATATTATTGAGGCTTTTTGCGGCAGAACGGAAAAAGCCGGGTATTTTGTTTCGGTTTATGCAAATCTGTGGTGGCTCAATAATAAAATCTCGGACAGAGTAAAGGAGCGCTATGACATTTGGCTCGCACAGTGGGCGGATACCCCGTCTTACGGCGGAAAATACGGTATGTGGCAGTATACGTCCTCGGGTAAAACGGACGGCATATCGGGAAATACGGATATGGACTTATCCTTTAAGGATTATCCGAATATAATGAGAGTGAACGGACTTAACGGCTTTTCAAAGGACGCCGCGAAAAATACCGAAGCCGTAAAAAGCGGCGGATTTTCACCGCGTCAGACCGTGGCGCTTTGCAATACGCCCGTATTTTCTTCGGCTTATTCGCAGTCGCCGTCGGTAAAGAAGTCCGGAACCTATTACATCTACGACGGAATCGAGATAAACGGCAGGTATCGCATCACATCTTCCGCAAGTTTGGCTCTTAAAAAGCCCGTCGGAAAAAACGTCACGGGATTTGTAAACGTCGATGATATAAGGTGAGGCACCGGTATGAGTGAAAACGAGCTTTTTGAACACCGAATCAAAACTCTTGAAAACGACGTCAAAATACTGTACGGAAAGGTGAATACCTTTGCGATAAATCAGGCGGAAGAAAATACAAAGCTCGATAATTTGCTTTTGTCCGTCGGCGAGCTGAAAGAGAGCATAAGCGAAATCAAACGCAGACCCTCGGCATTTTGGGATAAGCTCATATTTGCGCTTATCGGTGCGGTCGGAACTGCGATAGGTTATGCCGTTATCGGTTTTATAAATTAAAGGGGGAAATATGGACGTATTGTCATATATAATAAACCGCGCGCTGGTTTTGATACCGGTACTCAATATAATAGGGATGATTTTAAAGACGCTCGAAAAAATACCGGATAAGTTTATACCGCTTATACTTTTGGCGGCAGGTATTTTGGGGAGCATTGCTCTGATGGGTGTTTCGGCGGATTCCGTGATACAGGGAGTGCTTGTTACGGGAGCTGCCGTTTACGGTAATCAGGTGGTAAAGCAGTTAAAAAAGGATAATTGATTTTTAAAAGGGACTGTAAAAGCTTAGGTTTTTACAGTCCCTGCATTTATGCGTTATTATCCGAGCATTTCTTTTATCAAATCGTCTGTCAGCCTGTCAAGAGCGCCGAAATCCATTTCACCTATATAGCAGGTTTCAAGCTCATCGTGTATATCCTTTGCCTCTTTAAGTATGTCAACGCATTTCGTCAGCAGCAGTTTAATGCTTTCTTTATAGAAACACAGCTCGCTGTCATACTCGCGCAAAATATTTTTATCGCAGTATTTATCTGCGGAAAGGCGTTTTGCCCCCTTGATGTTTATCGGGAATGCGTCACAGGAGGTCACAAAGGCAAGGCGTTTTTCGGGGATTAAAACGTGCGCGGTCTTTTCGGGTAAGAGCACGTCTCGGCAAACAATGACGTCATACCCGATAGAAGCCGAGTAACGGGCAATGTCGGTAAGCATTTTTTCGGTTATTCCCGATTCGTCACGTATAACGGTTATGTCGTCGGCGAGATTTTTTACGGTATTTGTAAATGTTATAATCCCTTTCGGAGTAACACCCGAGAGAAAACGGTTTTCGATTCTTCCCTTCTTATCGGGAACAGGCTCAAATTGTAAAAGAATATCACCCGTAAGCTCGTGAAGCTTTCTCTTTTTTAATGCCGTTTTATATATTTCCGACATATTTTGCTTTAAAGCGGTTGCGGCGCAAAGAAGCGATGAAACCCTCTTGTGGCAAAAGCTGTTTTCATTTGTCAGGCGTATAATGTCCTTGCTTTTATTTTTGAGATTTTCTCTGTTCCAAAGCGCGGCAATATTTACTATCTGTTCCGCAGCGCCGGCAAATACGGGTTCAACCACGTGCGGAGCGGTCCCGTCGCAAATCGAGCAGTGCTTTTCGGGAATGAATACACCGTCAAGCGAATCTGGGTCCGATGAGCACCAAAGCTTTTCGCAGAAAAGGCCGCGTTTTAAGGCTTCGTTCGCAGTCTTTTTCATAAGTCCGGATTTTCCCGTGCCGGGGCCGCCTTTTATTATAAAAGTGCTGTACGGCGTCGTGTGCTCGGTAAGGTCATAAAAAAGCGAGTAAAAACCGTTTCCGGTATTTGTGCCGAGGAAAAAGGATATATCGTTTTTCATTTTTTGCCCTCCTAATAATTTATCCGTGTTATTATATGCGGCAAAACGAAAAATGATAAATAAAAGAAAAACAAGGATTGTAATTTTTTTACAATCCTTGTTTTTGCGTAATTTTGTATGGTGCCGTCAAGTCGGTTTACAGGTATTCGCGACCCGTGAGTACTCTGTAAAGCGCAAAGTATTTTACAGATGAACGGCGTATATGACTTCCGACCTCATAGTAAAAACCGTTGGACGTTGTGAAATAGAGCTTTGTTTCGCCGCCCATCGACATTTTAACTATATCCGAGAGCAAAAAGATTTTTTTGCCTTTCTTTTCATCGGTAAATTCAAGCCTGTCGGAGTAAAGGCTCAGCGTGCAGTTATCCGAGAACAGTTCCTTTGTCTCGTTTTCCTCTATACAGTTCAGTATCTGCTTTTCGTCCGAGGTTATGGGCTTTTCCGTGAACGAACGCCATAATTCGAGATTTTCTTTTATATAGCTTTTTTGCCATTTGTCCCAGTCGAGAACATTGTCAAATACGAGAGCGTCGCCCTCAAAAAATCCGTATTCGTTAATGTGCATTTTATAGCCGCATTCACACGAAAATTCGTTACCGTGCGAATGGGTTTTACCGATTGCATGGCACTTGGGGCAAAGGTAGAGAATGGTTTCAAGGTCCTCGGCGAGAGCGCGTCCCTTATATTTGTGCGGTTCCTTTCTCTGCAGGTCGTAGGCGTTTATGTATATGTCGCGTCTTATTGCCTCGTTGATTTCGTCTACTGACATCTTTTGAAGCTCTTCAGGCATATATTCGCGAACCACGCTGCCGCGCATTCTTCCGCGGCGCGAGTGCTTTGCCCATCTCGGGTCCTTAAAGTATCCGCCGACGGTGCGGAACGTGATAAGACCTGATCCGCTGTCTTTGACGAGCTTTCCGGTACGCGGAGAGACAAATCCCGTTTCGCCGTTTATGGAGCAGTACCCCTCGGCGTGTATACAAACGCTGACGCCGTTCCTTACGGATTCCGCCATCATTTCCATTGTTTTTTCGGAATCGGCGCCGCGTCTTTTCGGAATGGGATTAACGCAAAATTTTATAAACCTTCCCCATGCGCCCATTCTGAGAAGATGGTCGCTCGTCACGAAGCGCAGATACGGTTTAAACGTAAGCGCTTCGTAAACCGGGTCAAGCATGGTAGTGTGATTTGATATGAGGATAAAGCTCTTGTTTTTCGGCTTGTATACCTTGCCTCTGTAATTCGAGACAAGCTTTACTATCCAGCCGAATAAAAATTTTACGGTGAAATAAATGCCGTGGGCGCGTTTGATATGAGCCAGCGCTTCGGGAGTTTCGTTATTATTTGCTTTCTCCGTCGCTCTTTTGCTGCTCTGATTTTTGCTGCTTTGATTTTTGCTGCTCATATTTTGCGGCCTCCTCTTCTTCAAGCTTCCTGTACGCTACCTTGCCTACAAGAGTCTTGGGAAGCTCCGTGCGGAATTCTATTTCGCGCGGCATGGCGTATTTGGATATATTTTTGCGGCAGTGCTCAAGTATTTCTTCTTTAATCTTTTCGCTCGGTTCAACTCCGGGGCGCAAAACGACAAACGCTTTGACCTTGTGCATCTTGTACGGGTCCGGAATACCTATGGCGCATGAGAGCAGTACGTCGGGATGAGCGTCTATGGTGTTTTCAACCTGCGACGGATATACGTTTATGCCCGAAACTATGATAAGGCGTTTAAGTCTCTGCTTGAAGTAGATAAATCCGTCCTTATCCATGGTGCCTATATCGCCCGTGTGAAGCCATACCCTGCCGTCGGCGTGTGTACGCAGCGTTGCGGCGGTTTCGGCGGCGTTGTTGAGATAGCCTTTCATAACGGTAGGACCGCTTATACAGATTTCACCCTCTGTGTCGGGCGGAAGCTCGCTGTCGTCCTTCGGGTCAACTATCTGATAGTAAACGTCGGGGTAGGGAATTCCTATACTGCCCTCGCGGAAGAAGTCGCGAGGGGTAAGGCAGGACGCCGTAACACATTCGGTAGTGCCGTAGCCCTCTCTTATCTGTACCTTTGCGTTGTGCTCCTTTAAGAATGCGTCAACTTTCTTTTTAAGCTCAACCGAAAGAGAGTCGCCGCCGCAGAATACACCGCGCAAAAATGAGAGGTCAACGCCGTCGAGACCCTCCGTGCGAAGCAGCGCCTCAAAGAGCGTGGGAACGCCGGGGATTGCATTGGGCTTGTTTTTCTTTATCATTTTCGCATATGTCTTAACGGTGAACTGCGGAACGAGTATGCAGGTGCCTCCGTTAATAAGCGGTGTGTGAATTCCTACGCCGAGACCGAAGCCGTGGAACAAGGGCATAACCGAGAGCATACGAAGCCCCTCCATGGTAAAGCCCGCTGCCGCGGCAACCTCCATACCGAGTGCGTTCATATTGAGGTTTGTGAGGAGTATTCCCTTTGTGGTTCCGGTTGTGCCGCCGCTGAAAAGTATAGCCGCGGTGTCGTCGGCTTTGGGAAATTCATCGGGCAGAGTTTCGTTTTTGCCTGCCGCTATAAAATCGTTCCAACGAATGACGTTTTCGCTGTCGGGAAGTTCCGGCGGCTTTTTCTTCAGCGTGAGCGGATACAAAATGTTAAGCGGAAAGCGTAATTCGTCCTGTATTCTCGCTACGATTATTTTAACGGGTCTGCCGAGATCTTTTACCGCCTGCTCAACCTTGTCGTAAAACATATCCACAACGAGTATAGCTTTGCTGTCGGTGTTCTTAAGATAAAACGTAATTTCGCCCGCCGCCGAGAGGGGATGTATCATAGTGGGAATTGCGCCTATGCGGTTGAGCGCGTAAAAGCTGTCAACGCCCTGCGGAGTGTTGGGCATACAAATGGTTACCGTTTCTCCCTTTTTTATACCGAGCGCCTTAAAAGCCTTTGCGGTTCTGTCGATTTTTTCTATGAATTTTTCATAGGTTGTTCCTTTTCCCTGAAACTCGTAGGCATTTACCTGCGAATGGGTCTTACCTGCGTTTATAACGGCTTCATACATTGAGATTTGGGGGTAATCGAGCGTTTTCGGAATGTCCCCGTAGAATTTCAGCCATGGTGCATTAGGTGTATTCATATTAAGTCCTTTCCGTATTTTATATTATTGTTTTTTATAAGGTTTTATATACTGCGGAACTTTTTCGGTGTTGTTCCGTAGAAGCCTTTGAATGTGCGTATAAAATTATTTATATCCGAAAAGCCTATTTTACGGCAGATTTCGTTTATGCTGAGGTTCGTGGTCATTAAAAGCCTGTTGGCGTTTACAAGACGTACCGCGGTGAGATACTGCTTCGGACTGAAGCCCGAAAAGCTCTTAAAAGAGTGGCTCAGATACGGCGGCGACAAAAAAGCGCTTTCGGCGAGCTTTTCAACGGTTATTTCTTCGCCGTAATGCACGTCGATATACTCGCGTATTTTTTGCATGGACTTGTTTTGGCGCTGTACGTTTCCGAACGGAGACGGGCTCAGCTTATATATTTCAAGCATAAGCAGTTTAAAAAGTACCGCGGCGGTGTTGCCGACCGTGCCGTAAGGACTTCGGGACTCTTTTTCAAGCTGTGCGCACAATTCCTCTGCAACGCTGCTTTCCGAAAAATCAAAAATGTGATATGAGCTTTTGAACTTCTTCACAAAAAACGATGAAATGCTTGAAGTCCCGAGAATTTTTTTGACCTCCTCGCTCGCGAGAGAAAAAGAGTAATATTTAAAAGGTGCTTTTGTTACAGACATTGTTTTGCCGCCGACGGAAGATATGATGAGCATTTGACCGCCCGACAGAATAAAATCCGTATCTCCGCTTTTAATTACGGCTTCGCCGTCTTTTGCATATATAAAATCGAATACCGATTCGGGCAAAAGCTGTGAAGGCGTTATGTCTTTTTTTTGCGAGGATGATAATACCTGCATTGTTTACCTCCTTTCCGCAGATTAAAAAGCAAATTTTACATATTTTTTGCCCAGACATAATATATCATATAAAATCGCAAAATGCTACTGTTTTTTTAAAATATTATAATTTGGTATAATTCCGTATACGGCGTCCTACGAAGCGAAGCCGCAAAACGGGTGTTTGAGGTGGAACAAAACGCTTTGAAATAAGTTAGTCCCCATAGTGCGAGGTTCGTGTTTCGTAACATAAAAAATATGGAAATAGACGAAAACGCCCTTTTTCGCCGTTATAGCGCCAAATCCGATTGACACTGCTTAGTTTTTGTTGTAAAATAAATAAAATTATAAGGGGCAGAATATGCTTGTCCGATATTCGGAATTTTTAAAAAATTCGGCACTTACGCACAAACGACATTTTTAATCTGTTGCATAGGGGTAATTATGAAAAAAGAAGATAAGGATATAGAAATACGTTTTGAAAACGGTCACGTACCGCGAAGACAAAATCAGAGCAACATTGCAAATACCGCCGAGCGCACGGCTCGCGGAAAGAAAAAATCCAAGGACGCAAAGGAACCCGGAAAGTTTAAGAGAAAATGGAAAAATCTGAAAAAATGGCAGCGCGTTTTAATAATAGTTGTTGCCGTTATTCTCTTACTCGCTATTGTCTCCTGCGCCCTTGTTTTCGGTATATGGGGCGGGTTTAAAAAGAACGTAAACAAAAACAACCTCGGCGTATCCGACGACATTGCAAACAAATACGGCAAGACCGATATTGTGAACATAGCGCTTTTCGGTGTCGATACAAGAGACAAGGATTCTTTCTCCGGACGTTCCGACTCTATTATGATAGTTAGTATCGACAAGGCGAAAAACGACGTAAAACTGATTTCCGTACTCCGCGACAGCTATGTTGCGATAGACGGTCACGGCAATCAGAAAATAACTCACGCTTACGCTTACGGCGGAGCGGAGCTTGCCATTAAAACGCTTAATCAGAATTTCAATATGAATATTACCGATTATGCCACGATAAACTTCTATAAGCTTGCCGAGGCAATCGATATTCTCGGCGGCATAGATATTGAAATAACCGAGGACGAGCGTCTGGAGCTTAATAATATAGGCGACGATGATAATCCGAATTTCCAATGCGTTGAAAAGTCCGGTATGGTACACCTGACGGGCGAGCAGGCGTCGGTTTATTCGCGCATCAGAAAGCGCGATTCCGATAACGCCCGTGTAGACAGGCAGAAAAAGGTTATCGAGTGCCTTATCGACAAGGCGAGAAACATCAGCCCCGCAAAGTATGCCGATTTGGTAAAGGCAGGTATGGAGCTTTGCGAAACATCGATGTCGGTTTCGGAGGTTCTCTCTTTCGCTCCGATGCTTTCAAATGAAATAACAATAGAAACCACGGTCGTTCCCGGCGACGGGGATAACGCGGTAGGCGGTATTTACGACGGCGCATGGGTATGGAGATATGACCTCGCGGCGGCTGCCGACAGAATACACCTGTTCATTTACGGTGAAGTTCCCGAAACCACGGCTTCGTCAAAGAAAAAGCCCGAATCGCAGTCAACAACCAAGAGCTCAAAATCCTCTTCGTCCACAACAAAGAGCAGCGGCTCTTCAAACGGCGGTTTAAAAAACAACAACTCGGCTGCGACATCTGCTAAGCACAGCAGCGGCAATAATTCCGAAACCACGACAAAGCCGCAAACAACCGCCGAGGCAACCGTAAACAACGAGACAACCAAAGAGCATACTACGGCTGAAACCAAGACAACGACGGCGTCCGACGAAACCAAGTCGGCGGCGTGATAAATTTAAATAATACATTTTTTTAGTGCGTTTAGGCGCAGGAGGAAAAATTATGAAACAGTATGATTATCTTATCGTAGGCAGCGGGCTTTTCGGAAGCGTTTTTGCCCACGAAGCGACAAAGCACGGTAAAAAATGCCTTGTTATCGACAAAAGAAGTCACCTCGGCGGAAATATTTATTGCGAGGATATAGAGGGCATAACCGTTCACAAATACGGCGCTCACATATTCCATACAAACGACAAGAGAGTGTGGACTTATGTAAACGACCTCGTTGAATTCAACCGCTATACGAATTCACCGGTTGCGAATTATTACGGCGAACTTTACAACCTGCCGTTCAATATGAACACATTTAATAAGATGTGGGGCGTAGTAACTCCCGAAGAGGCAAAAGCCAAAATCGAGGAGCAGAAAAAGCAGATAACCGGCGAGCCCAAAAACCTTGAGGAGCAGGCAATAAGCCTTATCGGCTATGATATTTACAAAAAGCTCATAAAGGGCTATACCGAAAAACAGTGGGGCAGAGAGTGTAAGGATCTGCCTGCGTTTATCATCAAGCGCCTGCCTGTAAGATTTACCTATGACAACAACTATTTTAATGACAGATACCAGGGAATACCGATAGGCGGCTACAACAGGCTTACAGAAAAGCTGCTTGAGGGAATCGAAACACGTCTTGACACCGACTTCTTAAAGGACAGAGAAGCTCTCGGCGCACTCGCCGACAAGGTGGTTTATACGGGTCCCATCGATCAGTATTACGATTATCGTTTCGGCAAGCTCGAATACCGCAGCCTTCGTTTTGAAAACGAGCTTCTTGACTGTGAAAACTATCAGGGTGTAGCCGTTATGAACTATACCGACGAAAAGACCAAATTCACAAGAATCATAGAGCACAAGCATTTTGAGTTCGGAACTCAGGCAAAGACTTATATCACAAGAGAGTATCCGTCCGAGTGGCAGGAGGGTATGGAGCCGTATTACCCCGTAAACGACGAAAAGAATCAGTCGCTTTACAGCAAATACAGCGACCTTTCAAAGGGCGAGGACAATATAATCTTCGGCGGCAGGCTTGCCGAGTACAAATATTACGATATGGATAAGGTCATAGCTTCGGCTTTGGCGGTAACAGATAAATTATTTTGAGCGAGGAACGGTCAAAGGCTATGAATGATGTAAAAGTTAGTGTTATAATGCCTGTTTACAACGTAGAAAATTACGTCGGCAGAGCTATTGAGAGTATACAAAATCAGACCCTTACCGATTGGGAACTTTTTGCCGTAGACGACGGAACCCCCGATAACAGCGGTAAAATCTGCGATGAATACGCCGCAAAGGATCCGCGTATAAAGGTTATCCATAAAGAAAACGGCGGAGCTCCCTCGGCGAGAAACGTCGCAATAGATAAGGCTGTCGGAAAATATATGTATTTTATGGATTCCGACGACTGGGCTGAAAAAACAATGCTTCAGGATATGGTCGATTTAGCCGAGAAAAACGATTTACAGCTCGTGGTTTCCGGCTACTATATCGACACGTATTACAGCGATACCGAAAAATTCACGCAGGAGCAGGTCTATAAAGATAAGATATACAAAACTCAGGCTGAATTCAGAGCCGACGCACACAATCTTTTTGACCGCAATCTTCTTTATACCCCGTGGAACAAGCTCTTTTCGGGTGATTATATCAGAGATAACAAGCTCTATTTTCCGCAGACCTTCTGGGATGATTTTCCCTTTAATCTCTCCGTCGTCCGCGACGTTGAGAGAGTCGGCGTGACCGCAAAGAAGTATTATCATTTCATCCGTCAAAGAGCCGAGTCCGAAACCGCCAAGTACAGAAGCGATATGTACGAAAAGCGCGAGGAAGAAAACGAGTGGATGAGAGAGCTCTATGAGCACTGGGGGATTATGACTCCGGAGATAGAGGAATTTCTTTCGAGAAGATATATAGAACGCGTAGTCGGCTGCGTTGAAAATGTTACAAATAAAAACTGCACCTTGCCCGTCGGCGAAAAAAAGGCGCAGATAAGAAAAATGATAAACGACCCCAAGGCGCGCGCCGCGGTTTCGGCGGCTGTGCCGAAGTCGAAGTATATGAAGCTTATGCTCATTCCCATTAAGATGAAGAGCACCGCGCTCACTTATCTTGAGGGCAAGGTCATTTCTTCCGTAAAGTCTGGTAATACCAAACTTTTTGCAAAGCTTAAAGCAGGAAGATAAAAAATAAATCCGAAAGGCTGTGAAAAATATGAGCGCACCGTATTTCAGCGTTGTAATGCCGGTTTACGGCGTCGAAAAATATCTCAAAGACACGCTTGACAGCGTTCTGCGGCAAACCTTTGCCGACTTTGAGCTTATACTCGTCGACGACTGTTCCAAAGACGACAGCGGCAAGATATGCGATGAAGTCGCAGCCTCCGACGGCAGAGTTCGGGTAATCCATAAAGAAAAAAACGGCGGAGCGAGCAGCGCGAGAATTCTCGGTACAAAGTCCGCTTCGGGCAAATACCTTTATTATATGGATTCTGACGATAAAATCGACAGCGATATATTTGAAAAAATGTATTCGGCTTCGCGTGATGCTTCTCCCACGGTCGTGATGTTCGGCGCGGTAGAGGAGTATTACGACAAGACAGGTAAGCTGTATATGACAAATCCCGTGTCATATGAGAGCAAAACACTCTCCGGCAGGGAAAATGTGGCAAAAGAAGTAATTAAAATCGAAAACACCACGCTTTTCGGCTACCTTTGGAATAAAATTTATCTCAGGGAAGCGGTGCTCTCTTCAGGCGTTACGTTTTGCGATATGCCGCTTAACGAGGATTTTAAATTCAACATAGATTTTTTCAGATATGTCGATTCTCTGGTAATTCTTGACGATACGGCATACCACTATGCCAAGAGAGATAATCAAAGCCTTACCTGCCGCTTTGTCAAAAATTACTTTGAACTTCAGGAAATGCGTATAAACGAGCTTCTTGAGTTTTACCGCGAAAACAAGCTGTGCGACAGCAGTATACTTAAAAATCTCGCCGGTATATATGTAAGAAGCGTTTTTTCGGCTCTCGAAAAAAATAACGATAAGCGGTCCGGAATGTCGGGCAAAGACAGAAAAAACTGGCTGAAATCTCAGTATGACAGCGAGCTTTATAATGAGCTTATGCCTTACGCCGAACCCGACAGCAGGCTTGTCAGGATTATGGCAAAGCAGCTTAAAAGCGGAAATACAGGCGTTTTGCTCTCTATGGGCAAGCTTATTTCGGCAGTCAAAAAGAGCTTCCCGTCGTTGTTTTCGGGGCTTAAATTAAAAAAATAATGTGGAGGGCAAACAGTTGAAAAAGGTACTTTTCGGCTATATTATGAACGGAAAAGCCGGTGGAATTGACAAGTATATGCTCAACTTTTTTGAGCGATTTTCTCCGGATGAGGTGCATTTTGACTTTCTCACAACGCAGATAGACGAGGAGCTTCGCAATAAACTCAAAAGCAAGGGCGCAGGGCTTTTTGAAATCCCGACGCTTAAAAATCCTCGTGCTCAGTATAAGGCGATTTGCGATATAATAAAGAAAAACGGCTATGATACCGCATATTTCAATATCTCTACCGCAATATGCTATCCGGGACCCAAAGCGGCGCACGACTGCGGAGTAAAAAAGGTTATCATACATTCTCACAATACGTGGTATGATTGCCCCAATCCAAAAAAGCGCGCGCTTATGATAAAGCTCAATAATATTTGTCGAAAGTTCCTTTATAAATACGGAACCGACTTTTACGGCTGCTCGGTACTCGCCGGAAAATGGATGTTCCCGGAAAAAATAGTCGAGTCCGATAAATTCCGCGTTATAAAGAACGCAATAGACCTTACAAACTTTGTGTATTCACCCGAAAAGCGCGAAAAAATGCGCTCCGAGTTAAATCTCGGCGATAAGTTTGTAATAGGAAACGTAGGTAATTTCCTCTATCAGAAAAACCACGATTTTATGGTTCGGGTATTTTCCGAGCTGTGCAAAATCGACAAGGACGCGCACCTTTTGCTCGTCGGTGACGGCTTGCTTTTTGACAATGTAAAAGAGCAGGTAAAAAGCCTCGGCTTAGCGGACAGGGTTACATTCACCGGCAGGCAGACCAATGCGTATGACTATATGATGGCTATGGATATATATCTTATGCCGTCGCATTTTGAGGGCTTCGGCATAGCCGCTATTGAGGCCGAGGCAACAGGGCTTATGTGTTATTTAAGCGACCATATACCATCCGACGCCGTGATAACGGAAAACTGTGTTACCCTTTCCGTTGACAACGACAAGGACGCAAGGGTCTGGGCGGAGAAAATCGAAAAGGCCAAGGGCTATAAACGATTTGACCGCACAGATGAGATACGAAAAGAAGGCTATGACCTTTCTGCACAGAATTTTTATGAATTGGTGTGAGGAGTCAAAATGAAAGAAATTTTACTTAGGAAGGGGTCGCAGGCGACCGGGTTTAAGCTGCTTTTTCTTGCGCTTACGCTGCTTTCGTTTAACGGCCTTATGGCAAACCACACGGCGCTTACATGGATTGCATATGCGGTAACGGCGGTAGGAATCGCGGTACTCGTAATAAGAGTCGTCTGCTTCAAAAAATACTTACACGCAAAAGGCTTGTTTTTGCTTATTGCATTTTGCGGAAGCTATGCGCTGTCGGCACTGCTTACAAGGCAGTACGGGCTGTCGGAAAACGCAAAGGCGCTCGTTTGGATGGCGTTTCAGTATTTTATACTGTACACTTATGACACCACGTCGGACGGCACCGCGGAAAAAAAGGAATTCTACATAATTTCGCATTTCTTTATGGCATATACATTCCTGGCTGTTGCAGCCGGAACGGTTATGCTCTTTACGGATTACTATTCGTATACCGAGGTAAACGGAGTAGTCGTAATTCTCGGCTTCCTTTGGAACAGGCTTTGGGGCGTGTATTCCGACCCCAACTACGGCGCCGTATTCTCGGCTGTAACCGTTATAATGAGCCTGTATTTTTACAAGGACGCAAAGAAACCGTTAAAGGTTTTGTATATCATAAACATTGTTTTGCAGATATGCTATATTGCTTTTTCGGATTCGCGAACCGGTATGGTATCGCTGTTATGCGCGCTTTTGGTCTATGTGTATCTCACCGCGCTCAGAAGCAAAAAGCTCGAAGCCAAAAAGACGTTCGCCAAGGGTGTAATATGCGTTTTGCTTGCGGTTGCAACAATAGTCGTATCTTTCGGAGCCATAAAGGTTGTATCTGTTTCAACCTCCGCTTTCAAAAAATGGCAGTATGAGCACATCGTAAAAAGCGATAAGGATAAGACAGAGGCTCAGAAAGAAAAAGACAAGCAAAAACTTGAAATCGGCCGTCAGAGCGACGATATTAACGGTGACGTGAGCAACCGCCGCTTTGCTATATGGGGCAGCGGATTTGAAATATTCAAGTCGAAGCCGTTAACAGGCGTAACATTCAGAAACTATGTTCCCTACGCCGAGGATAAGCTCCCCAACACATATATAGTCCACAATGATTTCGATAAATTCCGCAGTATGCACAACAGCTTTGTTGACATACTCGTAAGTCAGGGAATTTTGGGCGTCGTGATTATCGCGGCATATATAATATTGGTGCTTGTGCTTATATTTAAGAATTTCTTTAAATTCAAGGGTGAAAAATATAAATATCACACCGTCCTGCTCAGCATTATAGCACCGATATTTGCCTCTATGATGTTCTATTCGGAGACATTCTATATGAATACCGGCGGAGCGTTCCTCTTCTGGCTAACGCTCGGCTATCTCGTGCAGTCCGTCACGATGAAACCTTCCGACGTTAAGGAAATTTCGCAGGGCAAATAAATTTTAAATCATTTTGTTTCGGAAAGAATAATATCGGTTCGCTGAACTTATTATTGAGGTGAAATTATGGATAAACTTCTCACGGTAGTTATACCGTCATATAATGTCGAAAAATTTTTGAATCAGACTCTTGACTCGTTTATATGCGATTCGGAGACAATGAAAAAATTTGAAGTTATCGTGGTTGATGACGGCTCAAAGGATAACACCGCCAAGATAGGCAAGGAGTACGCCGATAAGTACCCCGAAACCTTCAGGGTCATCTCAAAGGAAAACGGCGGTCACGGCTCCACCATAAACTGCGGCATACGAAATGCCGTCGGAAAATACTTTAAAGTGGTGGACGGCGATGACTGGGTTAACACCTCCGATTTTGTAAAGCTTGTAAACAGGCTTGAAAATACCGAATCCGAATATGTGTTTACAAACTACTATGAGTATTATGACGATGTAAACCACCAAAAGGCTGTTGATTTTCCGCAGTTCAAAAACGGTACGGAGTATGATTTTGCCGATGTCGCAAAGGAACTGTGCATACCTATGCACGCCCTTACAATAAAGACGAGCGTGCTTAAAGATAATAACATTGTTATTGACGAAAAGTGCTTTTATGTGGATGTCGAATATGTTATGTTTCCGGTGCCCTTTGTAAACAAGGTAACATTCTTTGACCTGCACGTTTATATGTACAGGCTTGCACTCTCAACTCAAAGCGTAAGTATTCTCGGTTTCCAAAAGCATATAAACGACCATCTCAGGGTTACGTTCCATATGTTTGACTTTTACAGGGACTATATTTCCTCGGATAAGGCAGACAGCGCAAAAGCGGATTATATGAAAAACTGCATAGCGGATCTCATAATTACGCAGGGCGCAATATATTCGAGTTACCCCGACAGCGATATGGAAAACAGAAAACGCTTTATGGAATTTGACCGCAAGGCAAAGGAATTAAGCCCCGAAATATATGAGCTCAGCTCCGTCAAGAGCGGAAAATTGCGCTTGCTTCGCAAATATAATTTCAAGCATTACAGACTCATACAGTCGCTCAGCCGCCTGCACTTTAAAATGACAAATAAATAATAACGCATCTTGCTTTAAAAGCCGTTCGCACTCGTGTTTCTTCAAAAAGTGCGGACGGCTTTTGTCTGTCAACCGATTATCAGCTTTTCCCCGACATATATGAGGTTCGGATTTTTAACGGAGTTCAGCTTTACCAGATTTTCAACGGTGGTGTCGAATTTTCTCGATATTCCCCAAAGCGTGTCGCCGCGCTTTACCGTGTAAATTGCGGTTTGTTCTGAGCGCGCAGAGGGTATTTTAAATACTTCGCCGGCATATATGAGGTTCGGATTTTTAATGCCGTTAAGTGTGGCTATACGATTTATGCTTGTGCCGAATTTTTTTGCAATGCCCCAAAGAGTATCGCCGCGCCTTACCGTGTAAAGTGTGTATCCGGAGCTTTCCGCGGACGTCATATGGGGGATTATAAACACTTCGCCGGCGTATATAAGATTAGGATTTCCGATATTATTTGCGCTTATGACAGCCGACACCGTAACGCCGAATTTCTTTGCAATGCCCCAAAGCGTGTCACCGCGCTTTACCGTATATCTTATGGCATCGGGCGTCTTTGTGGGCGTAACTTCGTTTGCGCCGTTCAAAAATACCGACGAAGTAAACCTGTCGAGGTCAACATTGCCGTAAATCCCCGCTATTTCGCCGCGGTCACTGTACTGAAATCCCGCATAGCTCTGCCAAATATTGCTTGTGACATACGGTTCTTCCGTGCTGTAATCGGCAACCCAGAGCGGAAACTGCGCAAAATTCCGATCCCAGGTTTCCGAGGCATTGTATGCGTCGGTGTAAAGAAGCGGTACTATTCCCGTAAGTTCTCGGAGCTTTTGCATAAATGCAAGCCCCACAAGATTTATGCTGTTTTTCCCGAGACTGCCGAATTCCTCAAAATCCATGGCAGGTCTTGCGGCAAAGGATTTTCCGCTTATAAGCTCGGCAAAGCGCGTTGCCTGCAAGTATGCCTGTTCGGTATTTCGTGCGGTCACAAAATAGTACGCGCCGCATTTAAGTCCGGCTTTTGTCGCGTTGGTGTAATTTTTCTCAAATTTCGGGTCGGTTACGGAAAAACCGTATCCCGCTCTTATATATACAACTTCTATTCCGCTGTTTTTAACCTGTTCAAAATCTATATCTCCCTGATAAACGCTGACGTCTATTCCCGAAAATACTTCGTCGTTGTCGGCGGAAAGTGCCGAAACGTGCAGCGCCGATGCCGAAATCGCAACAAGGAGCACTAAAAGAAAAGATAGTATTCGTTTTGCCTGTTTCATAAAAAATCACAGCCTTTCTTGTGTTTAAAAGCGCTCAATGCATTATATTTTAAACAGTACGCGAGTGTGACTTGCTTGCCTGCCGTAAGGGCGATACCCTTGAAAAACCACGGTATTTGCGATAAAATAACGCTGAAATAAAAAATACGGAAGCGAGAAAAATGAAACTTGCGATTTTATATCAACAAAGCGAACCGCCTGCAAAAGACGGCATAAGAAAACCGATGAAGCCGGGCGGATACAGCGACAGCGGAGCGGATATAGCATATTGTCTGAAATCCGACGGCGAAGAAGTGATAACACCGGTAGAAAATCCCGATGTATACCGTGACACCGATTGGGTGTTCCCGGATACAAAGGAGGGGATAGAGCGTGCAATTTCACTCGGTGCGGATACGTTGTGGCTGAATACGGTTCTGTTCGCGACGCACCCCATAACGCTTTTTAAAGGTATAGACGTAGTGGGGCAGGAGCCGTCCTGCGCCGAAAAGCTCGACGATAAATTCGGCACCAATAAATTTTTGAAAAGCCGTAATTTATCGGTTGTAGATGAAGTCCGCATAGGGAAAAACGATTTATACGAGGGCTTGTATCCGTGTGTTATAAAGCCGATAAGAGGACGCGGAAGTCAGGGCGTTGTAAAATGCGATACGGTCGGGGAATTTCGCAGAGTACGCGATGACGAGCTTAAAAAGAAAATATACGGCGATACCCTTATGGCAGAAGAATTCCTGTGTGGGAGGGAAATAACAATTTCCGTGTTCCCCGACGGCGAAGCTCTGCCGACTGTGGAGCGTGTGGCGCACAAAAACGGAATAGCGCCTTATAACGGCGATGTGCCCGTAACGCAAAACAGCTTCGCGATAAAAGACGACACAAAGGAGCTTGTTAAAATTAAAGAGGATTGTGTTGCCGCGTCACAGGTTTTAAAAATAAAAGGGCTTGTACGCATCGACTGCCGCGAGGATAAAAACGGTGTGTTTAAAATATTTGATTTTAACGCAAAGCCGAATATTACCGGCGGCGTACGTCCGCACAGAAAAAATCAGGATTGCCTCACCATGATAGCGGCGCGTGCCGCAGGACTTACGTACCGCGACCTGCTTTTGAAAATGCTCGGAACCGCCTGGCCCTTGTAAGCCGAAACGACGCCGTTTTATGCACCGCCCGTCGTGCTCATAACCAGATAAAAAAAGAACTGTCATAAAAGACAGTTCCTAAATGCATAGGGGTATAGACGCCGATACAATTTGACTTTTCTGCTCCAGGGGTGTGCAAGGGGGTGCAGACCGATTGTCAGGAGGTGCAAAGCCCGAAAACACCCGAATTATCGGCATTTTTCGTTGCATTGCGGAAGAAAACTTGTTCCCGATGTTGAACGAATCACACCGCAGATAAGAGCATATCCGGCACTGCTGCATCATCAATACCTGCCGCTTTGACCCGAAAAAACAAGGGCAAAAACAAAGTCACACTTTGCGTTTTCGGCTCGAAAATGTGGGTCAGAATGCAAAGTGTGACTATTCAAATATGAGAGAAAACCGCTCCGTATCCCACGAGAAAACGGAGCGACTATTCTATATAATATTATACCGTGATGCGGATGCCGGATTGAAAGATGAAAGACAGCTTTTCGGTTGGCATGATCTCCACACGATCGAGTGTGCGCATCATCAGCGAGAAGTCGAATTCTTCAACTCTGCCCGTCGTTTCCAGTAGACCTATCATCTCCTCTGCGCGGTAAGCTGTCAGCGGGTTCTCCGAGGTGGCAGCGGTGTTTTGTAAAGACGGGAGGTATCTCTGCTTCTTACTGACGATCAAGTTCCAAGCCTGCACAAAGGCTTTCGGAAACCGCTCTGTGCGGATCTTCACATCCGTGCAGAGAAACGGTCTCGATTTCGGCTTTTTGTAAGTTGCTCGATAGGCGGCAAGTTCCGGAGTCGGATTGTAGTTGTACCCAGCCTTGTGCGGTGGGATATAGGTCATACCCGGAACTTCCACCGCAGTGTGGTCTCTCCGACTGATACACCGATGATAGGCCGTCAGCTGCCGCCCCTCAGAATGAGAGGAATACTGTGGACATGGTTTCCCGCAAGTACCGCAGAATATAAGGCTGCGAAAAGGGAGCGCCTTGACCGGCGGCTTGCTGACCCTTTGATGCCGCTTTCGCATAGCAAGAGCAGTGACCAGTCCTTGTTTATAGCGGTATCGCTTTCCCCATTTTATATTGTCGGACATACTGACCGATTCGGATTCCGCAAGCGCCGCCATCAATGTGAGGAGCAATTCTCCCTCCGGTGAGATGGAATGCAGGTTCTCTTTTTCAAAATAGACATCCACACCAAGACTTCGCAGCTCCCTTGTAAAAATGAGCGTATCCACGGTGTTCCTTCCGAACCGGGATACGCTCTTGGTAAGAATTCGATCTACTTTTCCGTCACGGCAATCCTGGACAAGTGTGAGAAATTGTGCTCTGTTTCTCGTCCGGGTACCGGAGATGCCCTCGTCTGCGTATATGCCGACAAACTCCACTTCGGAATTGTCAGAGAGCGACTTCTCATAGAATTCCCGCTGTGCGGCGAGACTGTGAAGCTGTTCCTCTGCCTGCGTGGAAACACGGCAATAAGCAGCAACGCGCTCTTTATGCCTTTTCTCCGGCGGACTCTGGATTATCGGGATCACTTGCTTTTCGCTTGACATACTTTCTCACTCCGTTCTTTATCTTTCTTGTCACCTCGGTACCGTCACGAAAAACAAAAGTGATCGTGCAGTTTTTATGGACGACCGCATGGTTCAGCGTTGCCTGCCAAATGAGCGGGTCGAATTCCTTCAGCGGCCCATCGTATTTTTGCAGTTCTTCGAGGAAAGAACTGACCTGTACACGCTTGGCTGCGCACTTGGATATTTGCGTGGAAAGTTCCGACTTCTCTTTCTGAAGCCTCTCAAACTTGGCGAGATAATCCTCATACTGCCGATTGACCTCGCTAAGCCCACCGCCGTTTTTTCTTCCGGCGGCAGTGAGAAGGCTCTTGGTCTCTTCCTGCAGTCGACAGCATTCCGCATTGATTTCTTCCAACCGTGCGACATACGCACTGTCGTCGGTAATAGCGTCCAGGCAAAGCGCATAATTCTCTCGGATCTCTTTCTTTTTCTTGATGAGGCTGTTGATGGCGCTCAAGAATGCCTGCTCGATGCTTTCTTCTTTCAGCGTGGGAGTTTGACAGCGACAGCGTTTCTGAAATTTGTTGTTGCAGTGCCAGTGGTAGGCTCGGTATTTTTCAGAGGTGGAATACGAAGCGTGGGGTCGGTCACATCGGTCAAAGTGACTGTGAAATCCGTCCAGTCAAATGCGGTGGATTTATTGAACAGATACTTCGTTTTGTTTCCGTTATATGTCACATAAAAATATGCGGACATAGTCGAAGTTTTCTTTGCGCGAATCGTGATTGTGTATGTTCCGGGAACAACACTGCGGATGTACTGGGACAGCGAAGAATAAGCACCAAGTACAAAACAGGAGTCGGAAACGGTATTGTTCTGCGTATCCGTTGAAGTGTCGGTTTTCACCGTACCGGAATAGCTCCAGTCATCCGTGATGCCGTTCAGTCCGGAGGAATTCTGCACATAGTTGATACCGCCGATGTACTGCTCCTGCATGGTGACGGATAAGCCGTCAACCGTATGCTGAAGCTGAGACACCTTGCTTTCGGAACTCTTTAGCCGTTCTTCAAGTTTTTCCTGGCTGTCGGATACCGACTCCATTGTTTCGGTGAGGGTTGCCACATAGCTGTTCAGCCCGTCGGCATTCTGCTGAAGATATGCTGTTTTCTCCGCAAATTCGTCCGTTGAGACATAGGCTCGAAGCACGACTTCGCCGCTCTCCAAATCCCACCAGGACGAGCCGTCCTGCGATTGAATGACACCTGCCTTGATGATGTTTGCAACCAAAGAGCCGGAGGTGATGAAGTCTGCAACGATCTGACCGTCTGCCGTGATGGCGGTTTCGTAGGGGCCGTTGTAGCCGTTATGGGAAAAGCCCAAGCCGCCCACATTCCAACGCCATACATTCACGGCTTCGTCAATAGAGGGAGCGTCCAGAATGAGCAGCTCATAGGGCTGACCGTTTTCTTCATCGGTGTGGATGACCACATAGCCGCCGCTCTGACCGGTGATAAGCCCGGTAGCCTTGCCAATGGCAGTTTGCAGCAGCTTCGGAAAACGTCCCACTGTGGATTCCACCTTATCCACCGTGGACTGCACCTCGGAGATGGTGGTGATCATGCTGGACTTGCTCTGACCGAGGGAAATGCTCTTGTACCGCTCGGCAAGGGTGTCGTATACGGTTTCAATGACCATAGCCG
>DJOQ01000010.1:0-1325 GCA_002437245.1 Ruminococcaceae bacterium UBA6434 | reverse complement strand
ATAGCCGACACGCTGACACCCAGCAACGAGTGCCGGATGGTAACGGTATCGCAAAGGTTGACCCGCTCCAAGAGTGCCGAATACTCCGGCTGTTTCCAGAGCGGTTCAAAGGACACCGTCACCGTGGGGATGGTCGCTCCCAGCGGATTGGCTTTGATGTAGCTGTTGGCCTTGGCTCTGAGGGCTTCTTCGGTCACAACTCCGTCAAACTGGTCGGAGAAATCCATGATGAGCGTTTTCGCCCGGACGATCTCCGAGGTCACAATGGGGAGCGTTACCTCCGGCAGCGTGACTACCGTTTCGGTGTCCGCACCTTCCGGGGTGTACACGGCATACGGGAGCAGTGCGGTATATACGCCGCTGTTGTCCTCGTCCTGCTCCAGGGCGGTGAGGTTCTTGCCGTATTCAATGACTACACCGGTCTTCTGCCCACGGTGCGAATGGAATTTCACCGTGAAGTTGTCCCACTCGAACTCACCGTACCATTTGGAAAGCATAGATCCGTCCGTGCCGCCGAGGCAGGCACGGACACTTTTCGGCTGCGTGACGGAAAATGCCTTTGCATCTGAGTAGTCCGTCCAGCCCGTGAAGCGTGTATCTCCGGAAAGGAGCTGCGAGAGAATGAGCTGCGGAGAGCGGCTCTCGGTCGAAAACGGAAGCACCGGTACATTGGCGAGATCGTAAGAGATATGCTGACCGTAGATGGTGACGATGCCGTTCAATGGCTTCGTGATGCGGTAAATACGGAACGCCTGGTCGGCGGCGGTGTCGTTGGGCTTTGCATTGATGATGCACTCCTTGGTGATAAGTCCATAGTGCTGACCGCTGACTGGGTATTTGAGCAGACACTCGAACACACCGTTTCGTTCCTCGGTGACTTCGCAGGAAATGGTGTCCGTCAGAACACCGAGGCCGAATGAGGAAAAGTCCGCAGCGTTGGCCGGATAAAGCACCGGTATCATGAAAACCACCTCCTTCCGGGTATAAAAATACCACCGGGGATTTCTCCCTGGTGGTGTGATAAGAATGTATAAATCAATAATTTGGGTAACTGGGTGTTTCCGTCTGATGCCGGACATTATATAAACTGAAGTACGGGCCTATGCAGCTTCATTGTTTCAGCTTTTTTCTAATGATCAACAGCCGCAGCAAGTACATCACGAGCAGCCACACCCAAGAGAGCATTTCGGCGTAGGCAATCGACATATTGCCGAAGTACGGAGCCATTGCGTAGGAGGCGAGGATGCGTACCGCCAGCGACACCATGCCCGCAATGCTGGAATAGACCAGATCGCCCCTGCCTTCAAGGTAGCCGCGGAATGCCG
>DJOQ01000029.1 GCA_002437245.1 Ruminococcaceae bacterium UBA6434 | reverse complement strand
ACATCATTGTAACACATACAAAACGGGAAGTGTTTTTTGCACTCCCCGTTTAACATATATAATGTGATATCAATCAGCCTGCTACGGCGTTATAGAGCTGAGGTATAAACGTACCGAGGATCGACGGCACAAACAGCGAGAATACCACAGATGTGACAAGCGTAAGACCCACGCTCTGAAGATACGCACCGACATAAAGTACGGCGAATATCGGCGCGGCGATTATTTTCACAAAGAGATTTGACTTGCCCTTGCCGTAAATCTGCTCTTTGAGAGTGAGAGCGTCTTCTATCTGAGGGAACAGATTGGTAAGGCACGAAACGCCGACCCACAGGAATAAGAAATTCGGGAAATTCGGCACTTTTGAATCTGCGCTCATAAAAAATTCACCGAGATAGAAAATGTTTACAGAGCCTGCCGCGGTCAAAATAAGTCCGATAAGCAGGTTGAAAAGGAACGGGAAGAAGCACACCCCGAATGCGGTGCCTCTCTTTTTGATAAGCTCGTGCTCTATATGGCCGCACATCTCGTTGGCTCTTAAATATCTGCCGTCCTCTATGAGAACGTCATACATACGGCATGAGAGATGCTCAAAAAATCCCTGAAGGAACGTACCGATGACAGTTATATATTTCACTGCAAGATATACTATTTTCATTCTACGTCATAAGCTCCTTTCAGAAGAATATCATCAAGTGTAACGGTGCCCGCCTTAAAGCCGGTGACCTTATCGGAAATGCTGTAACCGCTGCCGCTCAAAAGCGATTCCAAGCTGCTGTAGGTAGCATCGTCATTTTTCAAAACGGAGCAAAGCGCCAAAGTGTCTATAACCTCAAGCGCATACCCGTTGTCACTGTACGCTTTTTGCGCGGTCTCAAAGGCTTTATCGTAATCGCCTTTAAGAATATAACACAGCGCCTCCTGGCGGTAAATCTCATATTTGACGGTACAGTCGTCAAGCGAGACATATTCTTCGCTTTTCGCTATGGCAGCGTCATAATCGCCCTTTATACGCAGACTTTCGACCTCAATCATATACGACGACTGATCCTCGGAATTGTTGCTGCGGATTTTGTCGCAAATTTCCGTGACGTCTCTGCCCGTTTTTGCATAAAGGTCACCGAGAGCCGAGCCGTAAAGCCAAATATACTGCGGATATTCGTCCTTTATCTTTTCAAGGTATTTGATTTGTTCATCATAATCCTTATTGCAGATTACCGATATATAATACTCATAGTAATATATCATGGCTTTATTGTACTGCGTGGCTTTAACGGAAGAAGCCGTCGTTGACGAAGAATCCGACGTTGTATCCTCGGTATAAGGCTCGCTTTCAAGCGACACCAAAGCCGCCATAGCGTCGTCATACGGGAAATCGGCCGGATCGCTGACATCATACTTTGTAAGGATTGTATATGCCTTTTGCACGGTTGCTATAAAGTCAGCCGACTCTGCCATTGCCTTTTTTGTGCTTCTGAAGTGCGGAAGAGACAGCTCCCACAAATTTATGTTTGCGCCCATAGAAGCTATATCCTGAAGATAGCCTATGTTGTAATTCGCCGCTATCTGACGTTTATACACAAGCTCGCCGTTTATATCGGCTTTTTCCATAGTCTTGACCGCGTCCTCATATGCGGTAACGGCGGAGTCCATTTTTTTCTGCGAAACATATTTATCCGCCTTATAAACGTCGCTTAACACGCCCATACGCCCTGCGAATACATATCCGCTGTAAAACACAAGCGCAATAACGACAACGACAAAGAATATATTTAAGAAACTAAACGGATAGTGACGAAGCCCGAGATCACATTCTTCGCAATACGGCGAATCGGGATCGGCTTTTGTGCCGCGCCTTTTCTCGCCGCAGCATTCGCAAAGCTCGTCTTCGGAAAGCTCGTCGTCATCATTTTGTGCCGGAGTTTCGGGGATATCCTCAAGCTCCTGAATAAGCTCGCCTTTTTCCTCAGCCTCTGCCTTGGTCTTGTCAAGCTCGCGCTGGAATGTAGCCGCAAGCTCTTCCATTTCCTTTTTGACATCCTCGGTATTGCGGTCAAATGTTGAGCCGTAGCTCTCGTCGTTTCCGCCGGATGAAGTCTTGTCTTTATTTTCGTCCAAGGGAAAATCCTCCTTGTAAATTATTGCAGCGTTACACCGCACGGGTGCAATACTACTATATATTAACACTTACTTTATGATATTTCAAATAAAATACGATAAATTCAGTTTTTGTTCACAAATTAAAAAGCGGCTCCGCCTTTACGAAGCCGCCGAAGCAATATTTATCTTTTATTAAAGGTTCTTTATAACCTCGTCGCCCATACCCGAAGTCGATACCTTTTTAAAGCCGTCTTTGTATATATCGGGAGTACGAACCTTTTCGAGAGCCGCGTTCACCGCATTTTCTATATCAGCAGCAGCCTCGCCCTCATCAAGAGAATATTTGAGCATCATAGCCGCCGAAAGTATTGTGGCAAGCGGGTTTGCGATGCCGAGCCCTGCAATATCGGGTGCGGAACCGTGTATCGGCTCGTACAGTCCGAATTTGCCGTCGGAAAGAGACGCCGACGCGAGCATTCCTATGGAGCCCGATATCATAGACGCTTCATCGGAGAGAATATCACCGAAGATGTTTGAAGTCACGATAACGTCGAACTGCTTGGGATTGCGTACAAGCTGCATGGCGCAATTGTCAACATACATATGGTTAAGCTCAACCTCCGGATAGTCCTTTGACATCTCGATAACCGTCTTTCTCCACAGCCTTGAAGAATCGAGCACATTTGCCTTGTCTACGCTCGTGAGCTTTTTGTTTCTCTTCATGGCCATTTCAAAAGCTGTTTTTGCTATTCTCTTTATTTCGGAAACGGTATATTTTTCGGTGTCGTAGGCATATTCTTCGCCGTTTTCTACGCCGGTGCCGCGCTCGCCGAAATAAATTCCGCCGGTAAGCTCGCGAACTATCATTAAATCAAGGTCGCCCTCTGTTATGCTGTCTTTAATGGGCGACGCTTCTTTAAGGGGCGCAAATATTCTTGCAGGACGGAGATTTGCATAAAGACCGAGCGCACCGCGTATTCCGAGAAGCCCTGCCTCGGGGCGTTTATTGCCGGGGACGCCGTCCCACTTGGGACCGCCTACGGCGCCCAAAAACACGCAGTCAGCCTTTTTACAGGCGTCAACGGTTTTTTGCGGAAGCGGCTCGCCCGTCTTGTCTATGGCGCAGCCGCCCATAAGCTCATAATCATAATTCATCTTAAAGCCGTATTTTTTGCCTGCGGCGTCAAGAACCTTAACCGCCTCGTCAACTATTTCGGGGCCGATACCGTCGCCCTTTAATACTACAATATTATGTTCTCTCATATTTACTTCATATCCTTTCCTGCCGCTCACGGCACGTTTTGCCGAATAAAGCGGATATATAAAACACCGAATTGTATTACGACAAAATACCTTTGCCGCGAAATCTGATTATTTTTTCTCAAATATAGGCTGCTGCGGTTCGCGCACAACATTCGGCCGGCAACGGTTTATTGCACACAAAATGCCCTTTATCGAAGCATAGTTTATGTTGTGTGAAATACCTATGCCGAAAACGGTCTTGCCGTCGGGATTTTCAAGCTCGATATAAGAGCACGCCTTGGCGTCCGCACCGATGGAAATTGCGTGTTCCGAATAGTTCTTGAATTTATAGCCCGTAATTCCGACGTGCGAAAGAGCGTTAAAGAATGCCTCAATGGGTCCTGAACCGACGCCCTCAATTGATACGGGATCGTTTCCGTTGTATTTTATGGTGCCTGTGAAATGAACTCTGGTGCGAGCCTCACTCTCGAGTTTTTCTTCGCTGAATTTATGGTTGAGCAGCTTGTAAGGTCCGCATACGTTGCGGTATTCTTCGCAGAACAGCTCGAATACCTCATCGGCTTTAAGCTCCTTGCCCTTTTCGTCGCAAGCCTTTTGAACGACCGCTCCGAATTCGGGGTGCATGGCCTTGGGCATTGTAAAGCCGTATTCCTGCATAATATATGCGGCGCCGCCCTTGCCGGACTGGCTGTTTATACGGATTATAGGCTCGTATTCCCTGCCGACATCAGCCGGGTCTATGGGAAGATAAGGAACCTCCCACTTGTCGGGATTATTTTCACGCATAAACGCCTTGCCCTTATTTATGGCGTCCTGATGAGAGCCTGAGAAAGCGGTAAATACAAGCTCACCGGCATACGGCTGGCGGGGACCGACCTTCATCTTTGTGGCGTCCTCGTAAACTTCTTTAATATGGTTGATGTCATGGAAATCAAGTTTGCAGTCTACATTTTGCGTATACATATTAAGAGCAAGTGTGACCAAATCCACGTTACCCGTTCTCTCGCCGTTGCCGAAAAGAGTTCCCTCTATACGCTCTGCACCTGCAAGAAGCCCAAGCTCGGCAGCCGCAACCGCAGTACCGCGGTCATTGTGCGGATGAAGGCTGATTATAGCGCTGTCACAGCTTTTGAGGTGACGGCAGAAATATTCTATCTGATCGGCGTATCCGTTGGGCGTGCTGCCCTCAACCGTTGACGGAAGATTAAGTATAACCTTGTTTTCGGGTGTTGCGCCGAGTTCTTCCAAAACTCTCTGACAGATTTCAACCGCGTTATCCATTTCCGTGCCTGTAAAGCTCTCGGGCGAATATTCATATCGTATGTTTATATCCGAGGTCTCCATAAGCTCATCGGACAGCTTTTTGATAAGTCTTGCGCCGTTTACCGCAATATCGATAATGCCGGGCATATCCTTTTTAAATACAACCTTGCGCTGAAGAGTCGATGTGGAATTATAAAAATGTATGATGACGTTTTTTGCGCCCTTTACAGCCTCAAATGTCTTTTTGATAAGGTGCTCACGGCTTTGCACAAGCACCTGAACGGTGACGTCGTCCGGGATATAATTTCCGTCTATAAGGGTGCGGAGTATTTCATATTCCGTCTTCGAAGCCGACGGGAAACCGACCTCGATTTCTTTTATGCCGATGTCTACAAGTGTTTTGAACATCTCAAGCTTCTGCTCAAGGTTCATGGGGTCTATAAGAGCCTGATTTCCGTCACGCAGATCAACCGAGCACCAAACAGGCGCCTTTGTTATGGTCTTGGACGGCCAGGTTCTGTCCGGAATGTTGATGGGTTCAAAAGGAATGTACTTGTTTGTTTTCATAATTTTTTGTCTCCTGTTAAGTACTCCAATCGCATTTTCCGTTTTGCAAAGTCAAGCGACGCAGCGATACAAAAAAATAAAAAGCGCGGTCTTTACAAAGCAAGAAAAAATCGCCCTTATCTCTGAAGAAGATAGGGGCGAAGTAAAAACCACGCTGTACCACCCTAATTCAGCAGCCGAAGCTGCCCTCTGCGGTCTCCAACAAGACCTGACATATAACGGTGTCTGCCGTCACAGCCTATGAATTCAGCTATGAAACTCCGGAACGAGTTATACACGGATACTTGGTACTGCCTTGCACCACACGGCAGCTCTCTGAAACTCACGGTAACCGTCTTGTTTCCTTCACAGTTTTTAAAGGCGATCTTTTTGATTGTGTTTTATATTATATTACAGTTAAAAAATTTGTCAAGCGTTTATTATTTATCTTTTTGGGGCTTTTTAACTCCCGTTATCTGCGGAACATTGCCGAGAATAACTGCCACAACGGTGGTTATGATTATTTCGGGAATCATATAAAGTCCGTTATAGAATATCGAGTAAACTATTGAAAGAGATGTGCCCGAATATTTGCCGAGTATGCTCTCACCTATCTTATAGAAGCCCTCCTGAGAGAAGAACCATTCAGCCCATGCGCCGTAGAATATCGCACCCGATATAATATGAACTATATATCTTAAAAGCAGAGCGACAAATACGCCGAGTGCAAGCTCCAAAGACGGTTTTTTGAATTTGCCCTTGAACATACCGCCGACGCCGAGTATGGTGTATGCGAGTACATAGTCAAGAAGGCAAACGCATATTGCCTGCCAAACAGCCATCTGGTCGTCGCCCGGCAGGAACATTGCGGCAACTACCTTAGCGCCCATTATCATCTGCAAAAGCGAATAGGTAAAGCCGCTAAGTAAGCCCCATTTAACACCGTATCTGTAAGAAATGAGAACTATCGGGAACATACTCGCAAGCGTTATTGTTCCTCCGAACGGAAGCTCAAGTCCCAAAAGCTTTGAAACGAGCTCCAGCACCACAGCTATCGCAAGCAGCAGAGCGCTCTCTGTAAGTCTTTTTGTAGAATTCTTTTTGTCCACAATATCAATCCCTCTCGAAAAAATTAAGCCCCACGATATAAAAATACCGTAAGGCTGAGATTTAATGCTACCTACGACGGCATTATCCGTATCAGGTTAAAGGGTCAAAGGAAAATTTATCCTTAATCTCAGCCGACTTTTTCGCCGGCACCCCCGATATTAAACTATCGCAATAAAGCTGCACCCGCGAGGCGCAACCAAGCTTTAGAAATATTATAATTCAGCGGCAGAAGCTTGTCAAGAATTTAGAACAGACCAAAGCGTGAAAAAGCAAAATCGGAGAAATTTAAACAGGCTCCCTTGTAAAGGGAGGCAAAAAGCGGATTAAAAAGGTCACGCACACTCTATTTAAATCCCATAAATTTCCAAGAAATCCCTCCGGCTTGCCTCACGGCAACCCACCTCCCTTTTCAAGGGAGGCAAAATCTCTCCGAGTTTCCCGGGCAGTAATTCAACCAACTTTTCAAGGAGAGCTTTGGTAAAGTAACTGAGGACTTGATTAGGTTTTCAAGGAAGGCTGATTTGAAAAAAAGTTAAAAAATAAAATCGGCAAGCATCAAATGATACTTGCCGATTTTTGGAGGCGACACCCAGATTTGAACTGGGGAATCAGGGTTTTGCAGACCCATGCCTTACCACTTGGCTATGTCGCCTTATTTCTGTGTCATTGGATTTAGGAAAAAAGGACGCTTAATATTTTTAAGCGTCCTTTTTGGAGCGGATGACGAGGCTCGAACTCGCTACCTCCACCTTGGCAAGGTGGCGCTCTACCGGATGAGCTACATCCGCATTTATGGTGCCTCCGATCGGAATCGAACCAATGACACGGGGATTTTCAGTCCCCTGCTCTACC
>DJOQ01000045.1 GCA_002437245.1 Ruminococcaceae bacterium UBA6434 | reverse complement strand
CTGTTGGGCGAAAACAACAGAAAAGACAGCCGCCTGTGCTTTCAGTTCTCAACATGGGCGATTCTGGCGTTTGGCGTACTCGTTGCCGGTATCGGAGTGCTCTGCATTTCTCCGATTGCCCATGCTGTTGGCACTGATACGAATAACTATGCCTATACCTGCGATTATCTGTTCTACATATTTCTGGGTGCGCCGTTTATTATGCTTTCCAGCGGATATGCCCATCTATTCCGTTCGGTTGCCCTCATTCATGAGGCTACTGTGGGGGTCATTATCGGAAACGTTCTGAATATTGTTCTGGATTGGCTATTCATCGTCCCTCTGGGGATGGGTACGGCGGGCGCGGCATTGGCAACTTCCATTGGCTATTTTGCATCCACATGCTATTACCTCTTGTGCATCTATTTTCAGCAGCGCAAGGGAAATGACGCCATATCTGTTTCCGTAAAAGGCTTGACGAAAAGCAGGATACTGGCGGGCGACACTATCAAAATCGGTGTTCCCGGTGCGCTGCTCACGGTGCTGCTCAGTGTATCCAATATCGTGCTGAACAGCCATGTAGCTGAATACGGTTCCGATGCCGTGGCCTGCTATGGTATCGCATATAAAATCTCATTATTCGCGGTGTTGCTCTCCGTTGGACTGGCGCAGGGCATCGCTCCTCTGTTCGGTTTCTGTTTTGGTGCAGAGCAGAAGGAACGACTCCGAAAAGCCGTCCTTCTGGGCGCTTTCTTTGATGTTCTGTTGGGCGTCTTCTTCACGGTTGTATTTGCATTGCTTGGTAAAACCCTGACCGCTTTCTTTCTGAAGGATGCAAGCATGATCGCGCAGTCTGCATCTTTTCTGAAGGTGCTCGGCTTGTCCGCACCCATGCTCGGCGTGATCAATATTGTGACCTCTTATTTTCAGGCACTGGGAAAAGCCCTGTATTCCATGATCATCACTTTGCTCCGTAATGTGATCCTTTTTATACCGGGCGTCATGCTGATGGACGCATTGTGGAACCTTCCGGGCGTAATTGCAACGCAGCCGGCGGTGGAATGTATTGTCATGGTCGTGAGCATCATTCTATACCTTTTGTATCAAAAGCGAGAAAGCAATGCATAACCTTGCTGCGGATATTTCTGTTTGAGGTATCCGCGGCTCCAGAACGGCAGTCTTGCATAAAGCACATGACACGAAGAACGGCGGTGCGAGTGCAAACAGAAAACTACAACATAGGAAAGCCATGTGCTGCGTGCAATAATACGCAGTGCAGGGCTTTCCTCGTTTCCGGTGATTTTGAGCGTCGCATTCAATGGACTGTACGCAGGACGCACCCTTGCACTTCACGGAACCGGACGGTAACCAACCAAACCGCAAAAGATCACACGAAGAAGCGCACCGGCTGCACGATACCGTGAATCGCGAACAGTACAATCCATACGCAAGACGGCAAATGCTTCACGAATCCGCAAGCATTGATTTTTCCCACCTGATTTCAAGGCGTTTCTGCCCGAAAATCTCTGTAAATCCGCCTCATTCGTAAAGTCCTTACAGTTCCATTTGAAAAAACCGCCTTGGCAATATTCAGCGAAATCAAACATCAATCTTGACGGTCGGAGGTAAGCCCGCTGTTTCGGATATGCGAAAAGAGAAAATCAAGAGCCTCCTTTTCGGACTTTTTATAACTTTGTTTATTGTATCCGCTCTGTTTATAAAAATGTTTATCTATGTTCAGGTGCTGAATGAGCACCCGACATTGGGCGAGAGCCAAAAGGATGGCTCTCACGTTATAGCGGCTGACAATATTTCACAGAATATTATGCCGTAAAGCCGTACACACGAAAATATAATTTTGGAGACTGCCGTGCCGGAGCACAGCGGCTGTTTTTTATTATAATTATATATGATTTACATTGTGCAATCGCACTAAAAAAGCACAATTGAAACCGTCGTTTTGTACGAATATACAAAAGCTGTAGAATGTGACAAAAAAATCGGCTCGTCTATTGACAAAATGACAATACGGTTATAAGATATGTACAAACAAAGAAAGCAATACTTGTGCAATAGATACAAAGCGAGGAGCCAAAATGTCAGAAATCATCAAGTCAATGAATTTAGTAAGCGTATTCAAACAAGAAAAAGGTGCAAAACGCTTTTTTATGATGATATTCAGTATACTCCTTATGGGATTCGGTATTTCGCTTTTCTCTTTTTCCGATATGGGCGTTGACCCGTTCACATCAATGAATATGGCGATAAGCGGCAAAATCGGCATCAGCTTCGGCTTTTATCAGATGTGCATTAACTGCGTTATTCTTATTGCGATTGCTTTTCTCGGCAGACGTCTTATCGGCGTAGGTACCGTAGTCAATATGGTCGGCGTCGGTTATATCTGTGAATTTTTCACTTCGCTTTACAATATGTATTTGCCTGCCGAAAAAAACTTTGCCGTACGCTTAGTTTTAATGCTCCTCGGCGTAATTTTTCTCTCTCTTGCGGCATCGATGTACTTCACTTCAAATCTCGGAGTTGCTCCCTATGACGCCACGGGCTTTGTCCTTGATGACAGGACTAAGATTAAATTTAAATGGTGCAGAGTCATAACAGATCTCGTCTGCACAGCTGTCGGATTTGCTTTCGGCGGTCCTGTAGGTATCGGCACGGTAGTTACCGCATTTATGATGGGTCCGGTAGTTACATTCTTCAATAAGCACGTGTCGGAAAAACTGCTTGCCGCAAAAATGCCGAGACTTGTCGTCCACGTCTACGACCTTCGCCGTTTCGGCGGTGGGGTAATATCCTCAAACGGCAAATTCGTAGCGTAAATAGGCTTATTCCATTTCCTCTCTTTTTATACACTTTTCTACGGCAGATTGTCTGCCGAGGCTGCTTTTTGTTCTCCACACTTAAAGCAGTAAAAATGCCACCGTAAGGTGGTATTTTTTTATCTGTTTTTAAATATGATGTGTATTGACTTTAAATACTCTTCGGATTAGTATTAGTGTTATCATTATAGGATTTTACGGTTTCAGAAAGGAAAATTTGCATGAATGAAATGTGCGATAAGCTGATAATTGCCGTGCTGACAAACGACGACGCAACCGAGGCTGTACATCATCTTAACGAAAAAGGCTTTTATGCGACGACAATGAGCTCCGCCGGCGGATTTTTGAAAAAGGGAAATATGACTCTTATGGTGGGTCTTAACAGTCAGCGCCTTTCCGAGGCTGTCGATATTTTAAAGAGATACGGCAAGAGCCGTATGGATTCGTCTTTTCTGCCGGCTACGGGAATTGCGGGGGCGGTTTCTTCTCCGGTGAAAGTGCAGTGCGGCGGACTTACCGCCTTTGTACTCGATGTGGATAAAACAGTAAAATTTTAAGCTTAAAGAGGAAACTTTGTGTCAAATACGAAAAAAATCATACAGGAACGGGATTTTTTCGGAAAAGAAAAAATAAGTAAAATACTTTTAAAAATAGCTCCGCCGGTTATGCTCGCACAGCTTATACAGGCGCTTTACAATATTGTTGACAGCTTTTTTGTGGGACGTTATTCGGATGACGCGCTTACGGCGGTTACGGTAATTTACCCGATGCAGCTTATAATAATAGCTCTCGCTGTCGGTACCGGTGTCGGAGTAAATACCTATATGGCGCGAAAGTATGCACAGGGGAATACCGTAAAAGCGGATGAAACAGCGGGTACCGGTACGGTGCTTGCCGTAATCTCTTGGGCACTGTTCGCCGTATTTTCCATTCTTGTGATGCGTCCGTATGTCGAAACTTCGGCGACGGAGCCGGGGGCTGTGGCAGATGCCGTTTCATACGGCAGAATTGTATGCATAGGCAGTCTCGGAACATTTTTGGAGGGGAATTGGACCAAGGTTCATCAGTCGCGCGGAAATATGCGTTTGCCTATGGCGGCGCAGATACTCGGTGCGCTTACAAACTGTATTCTTGACCCGATTCTTATCTTCGGTGCGGGTCCCATAAAGGCTATGGGCGTTTCCGGCGCGGCTTACGCCACGGTTGCCGGGCAGGTTTTGGCTGCCGTTATAACCGGTGTAAAAGGATACAGAAAACCGCCGAAATTAAAGCGTATGCTCTACTGTGCCGGGCGTATTTATCACTACGGCTATTCTTCCATAATAATGCAGCTTTTGTATACCGTATACATACTTTTACTCAATATCATATTATCGGGATTTTCCGATGCGGCGGTTACGGTGCTTGGGCTTTATTACAAAACGCAGAGTTTTTTCTTTATTCCTCTTTTCGGACTTCAGACATGCATTGTGCCTGTGCTGAGCTTTAACTGTGCACGTAAAAATTACGCGCGGTGCCGAGAAACCATGAAGGACTCAATCCTTATTTCTGTTTTGTTTATGCTGCTCGGAATATGCTGTTTCGTATTTTTGCCGACGCAGATGATGCGCTTGTTTTCAAAGTCGGAGCTTGTTCTCGAAATAGGTCGCACAGCTTTTCCGATAATAGGCAGCAGTTTTATAATGGCTGTATTTTCCCTGATGATGCCGGTGTTTTTCCAGGCGATAGGAAACGGATTTTTAAGCTTGCTGTTGTCTTTGATAAGACAGATTTTCTGCCTCGTTCCCGTGTTTTGGCTTCTCTCGAAAATAGGTCTTAATTGCGCCTGGATTGCATTCCCCGTGGCGGAGACGGTTTCGGGGGCAATCGGTATAGTGCTTTACAGGCGGCAGACATCCAAATGGAAAAGGGAAGAAGATGAGCTGTCTTAACGGCGTTTTCTTGACAAATGATATGTAATTTTGTTATCATATAGAACGGTATTTTTGTTATTTGGTTTTGGAGGATAAAAGATGTTGACCGATAACTTATGTATGGGTTGTATGAGAGAACTTGGGGAAGAAAAGGTTTGTCCCCATTGCGGTTTACATGCGGATTTTGTTCAGGAATCTCCGCTTCTGCCGCTTAGAACGGTTATCAACGACAGATATATTATAGGTAAAGCCATATCATCGGGCGGCGACGGCGTAACATATATCGCCTGGGACCGCGAGCGAAACGTCGCGGTAGCCGTAAGGGAGTTTCTTCCGCTTGAGCATGTAACTCGCGAATTCGGCGAAAAGGCAATAACCGTCAAAAAAGACAGCTCTCTTGTGGTTCACGACGGTATTATGGCGTTTTTGGACCTTTGGCGCAAAATTGCAAGACTTCGCGACCTCTCTGCATTAAAGCCCGTCATTGACATAGTTACCGAAAATAATACTGCGTACTCTGTTTCCGAATACATAGAGAGCATAACGCTGCGCGACTTCCTTTTGAAGAGCCGCACGGGCTATCTCGGCTGGGATCAGGCAAAGACGCTGCTTATGCCGGTGCTTTCAACTCTTGCCACGATGCACGAGGCAGGTATTTATCACCTCGGCATTTCACCCAATACGCTTCTTTTGGGGCGTGACGGCAAGCTCAGACTCACGGGATTTATGATATCCGATGCGCGACTTACAAATACAGATTACAACGCCGAGCTTATAAAGGGATATGTTCCGTATGAGCAGTATGACCCGAACGGCAAGGTAGGCGCATGGTCCGATGTATATGCTTTTACGGCGGTAGTTTACAGAACCCTTATAGGCAGTACTCCCGACGATTCGAGCGAACGTGTGGTAAACGATAAGCTTCTTATTCCGGCAAAATTCGCCGAGGTTTTACCCGCGTACCTTGTCAGCGCCATACACAATGGACTTCAGCTTCAGCCCGAGGACAGAATCAGAACCATAGATGATCTGCGCGAGCAGCTTTCGGGGAGCCCGAGTACAATGGTGACAAATAAAATTAAATATGAAACTCCAATAGAGGACGCTCCCAAAAATCTGGAGCAGCCCGTTACTACCGAGGACGAAGAGACTGAGCGTAAGCGCCGTGAAAAGCTTCGCCGCGAGCAGGAACGCAAACAGGAGCAGACCAAAACTCTGTTTATAACATTCGGTATTTGCGTTGCCATAGGGCTTGTGGTTCTCGGCGGCTGGCTTTTTGCAACTCATGAAAAGTCTCAGAAAGATAATACAACTCCTACGGAGGATGTTTCCCTTGTCTCCGTTCCCAATTTTGCCGGGCAGAGCTATACGAGAATTTCAACCGATGAGGTTCAAAATCAACGCTTTAAAATCACCGCCAAATACGAATATAACAATAAGGTAGACGTGGGATATATCATTTCCCAGAGCATAGAAGAGGGTCAGCAGGTACCCTACGGCACCGAACTTGTGCTGACTGTCAGCAAGGGAACGGAATACATAGATATACCCGATGTTTCCGGCAAGGATTACACCGACGCGGAAAAAACTCTTACCGATGCGGGCTTTGTGGTCAAAAAGGTTGAAAAATCAAACGACGGAACACATCAGGCAGGCAATGTAATAGCCTCCACTCCGAGTGCCGGCACATCTGCGGAACGCGGCAGCGAAGTTTATCTTCAGGTTTGGGGTGCGGCTCCGACAACAACTTCGGCGTCCACTACAAAGTCATCAAGTAACTTCGGTATAGATATTCCGAGAATAAGCGATTTGTTCTGATATAAACACATAAAAAATCGGCTGTAAAAATTTTACAGCCGATTTTTATGCTCCAAAGTGTTATTGTTAAAATTATTTTTTTATTTCGGCAACCAAGCTGTCGATTTTTTTCGCAAGAGCCTTTATTCTCGGATCGTCCGTCCTTACCGGAAGCATCGGAAGCCTCGGAATACCGCAATCTATGCCGTACCTGAGAGTCATAACCGCTTTGCACGCACCGTACAGCGAGCCGAATGATAAAAGCTCGTAAATACAGTCGTTTATCTTTATCTGCATTTTTCTTGCGTTTTCAATATCGCCGTTTTCTATAAGCCTTGTAAGCTCAAGATAAAGTTCGGGCATAGTGCCGTATGTACCGCCTATACCTGCCGTTGCCCCCATAAGCCGCCCTGCAAGCAACTGCTCGTCGGGACCGTTGAATATGACGAAATCGGGTCCGGCTATTTTTCTGAATCTCTCTGTTTGACAGGTGCTCTCCGAGGAATTTTTAATTCCTATAACCTTTTCTTTTTTTGCCATTTTTTCAAAGAGCTCAAACGATAAATCATATCCCGTAAGCTGCGGAATGTTGTATATGAAAAACGGAAGATTTGACGCTTCCATTATTGTGTCCCAATGCTTTTCTATGGAGGCCTCCGAGAGTCTGTAATATACGCTCGGAACAGCCGAAACGGCAGAAACGCCTATCTTTTCGGCGTGGCGCGCCAAAATGCACGCCTCTTTTGTAGAGGCGGCGCCGACGTGCACTATAACGGCCATATCGTCTCCGGCCGCCTCTTTAACGGCTGATGCTACTTCCATTCTCTCTTCGGTGCTCAGCAAAAATCCCTCGCCCGTGGAGCCGCAGGCATATATTCCGTTTACGCCGAGCTGTTTGTATTTTGTTACGAGGGCTTTTATCGCGTCTGTGTTTATGTTGTCATTTTCGTCATATATTGCGTTTAAAGCGCAAAAAATTCCCTTGTAAATCGAAGTATCGTATTTCATAACATCACTCCCAAAAGTATTTTCATATATTATATTACCGTACAGCGGATAAAACAATGCTTTTTTGATTCGGTATTGTAATTTTTTAAAATGAGAAATATAATATAGTAAATTTGAATTTTTACAAGGGATGATAAGATTTGACCAACAGTGAAGTTCTGAAAAAAATAAAGGGCGGACTTATAGTCTCGTGCCAGGCGCTGAGCACAGAACCGCTTTGCGACCCGTACATAATGTCTATGATGGCGTACGCGGCAAAAGAGGGCGGCGCGGTCGGCATACGCGCCAACACGACAGTCGATATAAAAGCGATAAAAAAGAAGGTCGATTTGCCCATTATCGGCATAATCAAAAAAGATTATGAGGGCAGCGATGTCTATATAACCCCCACCGAAAAAGAGGTGGATGAGCTGGCGAGCGAGGGCGTCGATATTATAGCGGTTGACGCAACAAATCGTATGCGCCCGGGAAACATAACATTTGAGGAATTTTTTAAGAATATACGCCGCAAATATCCAAAGCAGCTTTTTATGGCTGATACTTCCTGCTTTGAAGAGGGAAAAAGGGCTTTGGAACTCGGCTGCGACCTTTTGGGCACTACTATGTGCGGTTATACCGAATACACAAAGGGTCACTCGTTGCCGGCTCTCGACCTTATTAAGCGGTACAAAACGGAGCTCGGCGCAAAGGTAGTTGCCGAGGGCGGCATATGGTCTCCCGAGCAGCTGAAAGAAGCATATAAAAGCGGCGCTTATACCGCCGTTATCGGCACAGCCATAACAAGACCGAGAGATATTACAAGACGGTTTGTAAATGCTCTCGAAGAGTCCGACAAATAAAACGCGAAAGGGCAAAAATGAAAATCTTAGCTATTGATATAGGCGGAACAGCCATTAAATACGGCGTGGTAGACGAAAATTACAACGTCTGTGAATTTTATGAGATACCGTCCGAAGCTAAACTCGGCGGCGAGCATCTTATGTTTAAAGTGCTCAGCATTGTAGGTGCATATTATGGCAGCGTTGACTGCGTCGGAATCAGCACCGCAGGGCAGGTAAATTCAAAAGAGGGCAGAATAATTTTCGCAAACGAGAGTATTCCCCACTATACGGGCACCGAAATCAAAAAAATGATAACCGACAAGTTCGATATCCCCGTGGTAGTGGAGAATGACGTAAACTCTGCCGCAACGGCAGAAGCGGTATTCGGCAGCGGCAAGGGGATAAGTGACTTTCTTTGCCTTACTTACGGCACGGGCGTCGGCGGAGCTGTTTGGCTCGGCGGCAAGCTCTATACGGGTCACGATTTCTCGGCAGGCGAATTCGGGCACATAGTTACACATACTGGCGGTATGCGCTGCAACTGCGGAAATAACGGCTGCTATGAGATGTATGCTTCCACTTCGGCTCTTGTCAGAATGGTTAAGGACGGCACCGGAAAAGAACTCACGGGGCGTGAAATTTTTGAACCGCAAAATTTCCACAATACAGCCATAAGAGCGATAATAGACAATTGGATTGATGAAATAGTAGGCGGATTGTCCACGCTTATTTTTATCTTTAATCCGGCGGTAATTATCCTCGGCGGCGGCATTATGAATGAGGATTACATAATATCCGAGATAGATAAGCGTATTCATACAAAAGACATCAGAAGCTTCAAATCGGTAAAAATCAAAAGAGCTATGCTCAAAAACCGCGCGGGAATGCTCGGAGCGGCATATCTTGCCAAGAAAAATTTTGAGACTCGGCAAAAAAATTAAAAAATATTTCCGAACGAGGGCGTTTCCGTTTCTTCTATATGCTCGAAACGGTAGACGCTCTCGCGGCATTTTTCGATAAGCTCGTCGTAATCTTTATCTGCGCTGAGCTGTCGTATCTGCTTCATAAGCATCATAAGTTCATCCATTTCGCTGTGATTGGTGTAAACGCCGAGCAGCGAACTTTTTTTATCCCATTCTTTTTCGGCATTCGCGCATTTGCTTTCGGTTTCGCCGGCGTCTTCCTTTTCGGCTGCCTCTATAATTTCGTTTACCGACTCTTTCATATCGCGGCATATAAATTTAAGATTTATAAATCCGCCCACGGAAAGAGCAATTCCCGTTATCAGCAGGCACACGGCTATTGTAAGCCTTTTCATTTCTTTTCGTCCTTTTTAAATATATTCATATTGCCGTCCTTATCAAGCGTCATCAGCATTACTTCGCTCTCTTTAAGATGCTTCTTTTTAAGGATGGCTTTAATTTTGTCGCTGTCGGTATTACATTCGCCGAAATCCGTCTTAATGATTTTGCCGTCGCTTATCACAATGCACGGAAGCGAGCTTTTCTGCGGATGTATTTTAAGGTCTTCTTTTGTCGCAGGCAGTTTTTCCTCCTTTTGCAGTACGCTCAATGTGCCGTCTGTCTCAACTATGGCATACTGTACTTCGGAAATATCAAAAATATCTTTTTTCCTGAGAGCCTCGATAAGGTCGTCGGTTGTGAATCTCAGTTCTTTCAGCTGCTTGGTATTCAGCTTGCCGTCACTTATTACAACTACGGGGTTTCCCTGCATTGCGGAGCGGAACTTTACGCTTTTCATACCGATGAAGGATACAAGCATTTCAAATCCCGCGAGCACAAAAACAGGTATCAGAGTGTTTATAAGCGGAATTTCCGTGTCTTGCATCGGTATTACGATTATCTCCGACAAAAGTATCGTAATCACAAGCTCGGCGGGCTGTAATTCGCCTATTTGACGTTTTCCGAGAATACGCATTGTAAAAATTATAAGGATATAGAGTATTAAAGTGCGAAACAGAGTTATAAGCATAATTTCACCCACCGTTATGTTGTCCCTTTTTTGCCGAATATAAACTTTTCTTTCGGAAATAACATAAAAGGTGATGAAAATGAGTAAGTGGTTTAAAAAAGAAGTAAAAAAAATAACCGACCCCGTTGATTTCGGGACAGCCGAAAAAACTCCGGTGTCGAAAAACATCACCGAGAATATAATCGGTTTAAAGAGTCGGTTCGGAAACAGCTTTGATATATTGTATAAAGAAACATCGCTTAAAGGCAACAAGGCTCTTTTCGTTATGGATGACGGTATGTGCAATAATATGCAGGTGATATGCCAGGTTATAGGCCCTGTTATGTTTGCACCCGATATGCCTAAGGAGCCGTCAAAGCAGGCGGACTATATCCGCGACAGAGTAACCACGGGAGCCGACCAGTCGCAGACATACGATTTGGATGAAGCCATAACCGACGTATTGTCCGGTCTTATAGTCCTTTTTATCGACGGAGTTGATTTTTGCCTTGAATTCGGCGTGCAGGGCTTCCCGAAACGAAGTATAGATGACGCACAGACCGAGGTGCAGGAAAGAGGCTCGCACGAGGGTTTTACCGAGAGCTTTAAAGACAATGTGGCTCTTTTGCGCCGCAGGGTTCGTTCGCCGATAATGAAATGCGAGACTCTGACGGTGGGCAAAACAAGCAAAACGCGAATTTGCGTTTGCTATATGTCCGATCGAGCGTCCCCGGAGACGGTAGATAATGTCAAGGCACGTCTTAAAAAGGCAAAAATCGATATGGTGCTCGGCAGCGGATATATTTCTCCGTTTCTCGATACCCAAAACACTTCGTTCTTTTCGGGAGTCGGCACTACCGAACGTCCCGATGTCGCCTGTGCCGAAATGGCGGAGGGCAGAGTGGTACTTCTGACGGACGGCACTCCGTTTGCGCTTATTGTGCCGTATTTGTTTGTCGAGAATTTTCAGTCTATGGACGACTATAATTACCGTCCGTATTATGCCGTGTTTATAAGGGCACTGAAATTCATATCTTTTTTGATAAGCGTGTTTTTCCCCGGAATATATGTTGCGGTATGCACCTTTCATCAAGAAGTCTTGCCGTCGTCTATGCTGTATGATATGGCGGTACAGGAGAGTATGACGCCGTTCCCCGTTATGGTAGAGGCTATCTTCATTCACTTTTTATACGAGGTTATGCGCGAAGCGGGACTTCGTATGCCAAAGGCCGTCGGGCACGCCGTGAGCATAGTAGGGGCTCTTGTAATCGGCGATGCAGCCGTAACCGCAGGGCTTATAGCCGCGCCGATGCTTATAGTTGTCGCCATGACCGCCATAAGCTCGTTTGTGGTTTCTCAGCTTTATCAGCCTGTTTCGGTACTGAGATTTTTGTTTATGATAATAGGCGGTATAACGGGCTTTTACGGCATAGTTCTGGGCTTCGGCGTCTTGCTTGTGAATATCTGCGCGATAAATCCGTACGGAGTGCCGTATACTTCGTCAATATCTCCGTTTACGCCGGGTTCCGTCAGGGATACCGTATTAAGGCTCGGCTGGCGCAGGCTCGGCAGACGTGAGCTCAATATCGGTAAGATGAAGAGGTAATATATGAATCTTAAAGCAAAAATAAGTTCGGGACAGTTTTTTTCGCTGCTGCTTTTGTCAAGGTTTATATCCGTGCTCACATATTCGCCGATATATAATGCGGGTCTCAGCTCTTCCGACTATCTTGCCGCAGGAATTATCGGTATGGTGATAGTACTGTTTTCGTGCCTGCCGCTGCTGCTGATATACAAAAACAACGATAACCGCAGCGTTCTCGACATAGCGTATGAGGTTTCGCCGCTTTATTCAAAGATAATATCCGTCTTTTATATGCTGTTGTTTTTCTTTTATGCATTTTCAACTCTTTCGAGGCTCGACCTGTTTTCGGGAACGGTAATTTTCCACGAGACGGATACCAAGGTGTTTGTGGTGCTTTCGGTGCTTCTTGCCTGCTACGCCGCATATCTCGGGCTTGAGGCGCTCGGAAGAGCCGGCGCCGTTTCGCTTTTTGTATTTTCGGTTTCATTTATTTTTATAATTGTAACAATGCTCTCAAAGCTCGACTTAAATAACTTCTCACCGCTTTTTTATGACGGACCGAAAGAGGTGATCTCGGCAGGCTGGACTATGGCGGCAAGAACTATTGAGCCTGCCGCTGCGGCAGTACTTCTGCCGAGGGTGAGCGGAAACAAAAAGAGGGGCTTTTTTGTTTGGTTCTTTACGCTGACGGCGTTTTTGGAAATTGTGTTTTTCTTCGTCTTTTCAGGTCTCGGAGATTATGCCATGACGCAGCTTTTCCCTATACAGTCCATAGCCGTATTGTCCGAATTCAGCGTTTTTCAGCGCATAGATGTAATACTCACGGGTGTTTGGATACTCTCCGCCTTTATCAAAATCAGCTTTATGCTCTATCTTTCGTCGTATATAGCCTGCCGCACGTTTTCGGTGAATTACAAAAAGATATATATTTTTGCTTTCGGAGTGGCTGCCGTAATATTGCAGCTTTCAGTTTCAAAAAATGTGACGGGATTTTTTATTTCCACAAGCAGCGACGTAAGGAGCGTGCTGTTTCTTACTGTTGTGGTATTTATACCGCTTTTGACGTTCGTTCTCGGCAAATTTAAAAGAAAGGAACAACGCAAAATATGAAAAAAATTGCCGCTCTGTTTTTGACGGTTGTTGTGATATTCACATTTTCTTCGTGTGCTTCGACAGACCTTGAGCTTAAAAACCGCATAATTGTGGAGGCGATAGGGATAGACTATTGCGATATCGGAGTGCGCGTGACCGTGCAGTTCTTAAATACCGACCAGTCAAGCAATCCGAATAACGGCGGTCCGCCCGACGATATAGTCAAGAATATGACAATAGATTCGCAAAACATTTCATCTGCAATTCAGAGTATATCAAAGTCTCTCGGCAAGCTGCCGATGATGTCGCAGAACCGTGTTATTATTTTCGGAAATGAGGCGGCAAAGGCAGGCGTCGGCGAAACGCTCGACTATTTTGTGCGAAATTCCGATAACCGCGCTACCGTCTATGTCGCCGTGGCGGAAGATACCGCGCAGCAGGTATTGTGCGCCGAAATGGGACAGTGGGTCATTCCGGCAAAGGAGCTGTCAAATGTGCTTTCCTCGTCAAAGTATAACTCCGTAACGGCAGAGAGAGCCTTTTATCAGTTTGTGAACGGAGTAACCGATAAGACGGCTTCGGCGTTTCTTCCGATAATTGCAATGGAGCAAAAGGACAAAAACGACGGTGAGGGCGAGGACAGTCAAAAAAACGACGCCGAACCGGTTGTCAGGGGAGCGGCGCTGTTTAACGGAGATAAGATGGAAAATGTTTTGCCGCAGGATAATATCCCGGCGCTTTTGATGCTGTGTAAGGACTTCGGCAAGGGGTCGCTTACGGCGGTGCTCGACGACGGAACGCGTGTCGGCGTGGTGTTGACAAAGTCCAAAACAAAAATAAAAACGTCCGTGGTCAACGGGCGCCCGAATTTTGATATTTTTGTCAGCTGTGTTGCGGATTGTACCGAGACGTCAAAAATTATGAACGAGACGTTCACTCCCGAGGTTGCCGAAAATATAAAAACCGCCTCCGAAAAAGCCGTCCGAAAGAACATTGACGAAACCATAAAAAAATGCTTTACAGAATTTAACAAAGACCCGTTCGGATTTGACAAGAGGGTAAAAAGGGCGGACGCAGAATATTATAAAGCCGAATCGGGTGATTGGCAGAGCGCCCTGCAAAAAGCGCAATACAGTATAACCGTGACCGTAAAGCTTCGCCGTGCCGGAGACGAAAATATGGTTCCGCACAGTTGACAGAGTAAGGAAACAACAGTAAAATAAAATTATGAGTACTTTTGATAAAATATATGAGCAAGTAAAGAAAATCCCGTACGGCAAAGTGGCAACCTACGGGCAGATTGCGCTTCTTGCCGGCAATCCGCGCTGGTCGCGAGTAGTCGGATACGCTCTTCATGTAAATCCCGACCCCGAAAATGTGCGCTGTTACCGCGTCGTAAACAGGTTCGGCGAAGTTTCGAAGGCGTTTGCTTTCGGCGGCGAAAACGAGCAGATAAAGCTTCTCCGCGCAGAGGGCGTGGAGGTTGATGAAAACGGCAGAGTGGATTTGAAAAAATACGGTATGATATGACAACAAAAGATTGCGGGCGCCCGTATCGGCGCCCGCGTTTTTTATACCTGTTTTGACTTTCTGAATTGCTTGGGAGTTTGACCTTTATATTTCTTAAATGTTTTCACAAAATAACTGAGGTCGTTATATCCGCAGTTGAGGGCTATGTCGGTAACGAGATCATCCGTGTATAAAAGCTGTTCCGACGCACACTCTATCCTGTAATAATTCAGGTATTCAATCGGCGTTTTGCCCGTCATCTCCGAAAAAAATCTGCAAAAATATTTGGGCGACATATCGGCGGCGTTCGCAAGGTCGCCGAGGGTGAGCTGATTCATATACTCCTCGCGTATTATTTTCAGCGAACTTTTTAATTGCCGTATTCTTTTAAGGCTTTTATACGTCTCATCGTCGCTGACCTTATATCGGTGATTGCCGAGCATTTGCCCCATAAGCTCAAATAAAAGCCCCTGTATTATAAATTCATAACCTTTTTTCTCTTTTATAAAGGTGTCAAACAGCCTGTTTGCGGTTTTGTATTCTTCGCTGTCCGCAGCGAAAAAATCATCGAGAATCACGCGATGGCTCTGCACATCGTCTATATCCTTTTTGCCCGCGGAACAGCCGCGCAGAAATTCGTTTAAGTCAAAGTCGAGACATTCGTAAACGCAGTCAACGGGCATTCCGCCGTGCAATACTCCGTCGCACACAAGCACTACGCCGCTGTTTTCGGTGAGGTTCAAGGTTTCCTCGTTGAGCGACAGAATAAGGCTGCCCTTTAAAACTCTTATAAGCTCGTAATCCATATGCCAATGAAAAGGCATTTGATAGCGCGGATGCTCTTTTGTAACGTGATGCAGCTCTATGGGAAAGTCGAAAGTGCCGCGCGATTTTTTTTCCTGAAACTCACCGAAATTCATAATTTACCTCAAAAGTGAAAATTGTTATATTTTTTATTTATTATACTACAAGAATTTATATAAAGACAACATTATAATTAAAAATATATTAAAAAAATATATTGATTTTTTATAAACGGGAGGAAATTATGAGTAAATCAAGACTTATAGGCGATTATCCGGTTATAGGTATCCGTCCGACAATCGACGGCAGACGCGGACCTTTAAAGGTGCGTGAGTCACTTGAGGAGCAGACCATGAATATGGCTGTTTCCGCGGCAAAACTTTTCACGGAAAATCTCCGCTACACAAACGGTGAGCCGGTAAAGGTGGTAATTGCCGACACAACCATAGGCAGAGTTGCCGAGGCGGCGGCTTGTCAGGATAAGTTTAAAAAAGCGGGAGTTGACATAACTCTTACCGTTACTCCGTGCTGGTGCTACGGCAGCGAGACTATGGATATGGACCCGAATACCATAAAAGGCGTTTGGGGATTTAACGGAACGGAAAGACCGGGTGCGGTTTATTTGGCTTCCGTGCTCGCTTCACACGCTCAAAAAGGACTTCCTGCGTTCGGTATCTACGGCAGAGACGTACAGGAGGCGGACGCTACCGAAATTCCCGACGATGTTAAAGAAAAGCTTCTGCGTTTCGGCAGAGCGGCGGTTGCCGCGGCAACAATGCGCGGAAAATCATATCTTCAGATAGGCTCCATAACAATGGGCATAGCCGGCTCTATAATAAATCCCGATTTCTTTGAGGAGTATCTCGGTATGCGCGTTGAGTCGGTAGACGAGGTGGAGATAATCCGCCGAATGACCGAGGGCATATATGACGAGGCAGAGTTTAAAAAAGCTCTCAAATGGACAAAAGAAAATTGCAAAGAGGGCTTTGATAAGAACCCCGACTGGTTTAAAAAGTCCGACAAGGAAAAAGAAGAAGCTTGGGAATTTGTCGTTAAGATGATGTGTATAATAAAAGACCTCTATAACGGCAACGAAAATCTCCCCGACGGCGCCGAAGAGGAAAAAGTAGGTCACAATGCAATCTGCGGCGGCTTCCAGGGTCAGAGACAGTGGACGGATTTTTACCCGAACTGCGATTTCCCCGAAGCGCTCTTAAATACATCGTTCGATTGGAACGGCGCTCGTGAAACCTATGTTCTCGCAACCGAAAACGATACATTGAACGGCGTTTCAATGCTTTTCGGAAAACTGCTTACAAATACCGCGCAGCTCTTCTCCGACGTCCGTACATATTGGAGCCCCGAGGCGGTCAAAAAAGCTACGGGCTATGAGCTTGAGGGCGTGGCAAAGGAGTCAAAAGGATTTTTGCATCTGATAAATTCGGGTGCGTCCGCTCTCGATTTCTGCGGCGAAGTTAAGGACGAAAACGGAAACGGCATTGTAAAACCGTTCTGGGAAATGACCGATAAGGATATTAAAGCCTGCACCGACGCCACAACATGGAATGCGGCGGATCTCGGATATTTCCGCGGCGGCGGCTTCTCTTCAAGATTTTTAACAAGAAGCGAAATGCCCGTAACCATGTGCCGCCTGAATCTCGTAAAGGGTCTCGGTCCGGTTATGCAGATATGCGAGGGCTATACCGTAAATCTTCCCGACGAGGTTTCCGACAAGCTTTGGAAGCGCACCGACTATACATGGCCGTGCACTTGGTTTGCTCCGCGTCTTACCGGCAAGGGTGCGTTTAAATCGGCTTATGACGTTATGAATAATTGGGGTGCCAACCACGGCGCGTCATGCTACGGCCATATCGGTGCCGATCTTATAACACTGTGCTCAATACTCAGAATTCCGGTTTGTATGCACAATGTCCCCGAGGAAAAAATATTCCGTCCGGCGGCATGGAACGCTTTCGGAATGGATAAAGAGGGTCAGGATTACAGAGCCTGCAAGAATTTCGGCCCCATGTATAAATAAGGTGCAAGATGAGTAACGAAAAATATAACACACTCGCCTTTGACTTCGGCGCGTCAAGCGGCAGGGCAATAGTCGGCTCGTTTGACGGCGAAAAAATAGAGCTTTCCGAAATACACCGCTTTCCTAACGACCCGGTGTTTGTCGGCGGAACTATGTATTGGGACGTGTTAAGGCTGTTCCACGAAATCAAGCAGGGGCTTTTAAAATCGCGCCCCTATAATATAAAAAGTATCGGTATAGATACTTGGGGCGTCGATTTCGGTCTGCTTGACAAAGACGGAAAACTGCTTGAAAATCCCGTGCATTACCGCGATAAGAGAAATATCGGTATGTTAAACAAAGCCTTTTCTTATATTTCACAGGAGGAGCTTTATAACATAACGGGAAATCAGTTTATGGAGATAAACACGGCATTTCAGCTTTTATCGTTAAAGCTCGCGCGCCCCGATTTGCTTTCACGGGCGGATAAAATGCTTTTAATGCCCGACCTTTTCCGCTATTTTCTTACCGGTGAAAAAACGACCGAGTATTCGATAGCTTCTACAACCCAGCTGCTTGATGCCGAAAAGCGTTGCTGGTCAAAGAGAGTAATTGACGCTCTTTCTCTTCCCGAGGGCATTTTCTGCGATATTGTGCCAACAGGTTCCGCGGCGGGAACCTTGTCCGATAAAATATGTGAGGAACTGTCGATACAGCCGTGCGCCGTTACTGCGGTTGCGGGTCACGATACACAGTGCGCTATGGCAGCCGTTCCCACCGAAAAAGATGATTTCATCTTCCTCAGTTGCGGTACGTGGTCGCTGCTCGGAACAGAGCTCTCCGAGCCTCTCATAAACGAAAAAACGCTCCGCTGCAATGTTACAAACGAGGGCGGATACGGCGGAAAAGCGTCTTTCCTTAAAAATATTATCGGCCTTTGGCTTATACAGGAGACTCGCCGTCAGTGGCAAAAGGAGGGCGACAGCCTTTCATTTGTCGAGATGGAAGCTCTCGCCCGAAATGCGAAGCCGTTTTCTTGCTTTATAGACCCCGACGCTCCCGATTTTGTCGCCGCCGGAAATATTCCGGAGCGGATAAGGGCGTATTGCCGCAGAACAGGGCAGTATGTTCCCGAAAACAAGGGGGAAATTCTCCGCTGTATTTATGAAAGCCTTGCCATGAAGTACCGTTATGCCACAGAGCAGATTGAGTACTGCACCGGCAAAAAATACGACACAATATATATTGTGGGCGGCGGCACAAAGGATAAGCTTCTCTCATCGTTTACCGCGTCGGCGTGCAATAAAAATGTTTCAGCTGGACCTACCGAGGCAACCGTTCTCGGCAATATTGCGCTTCAGCTTTTGGCGGAGGGCAAAATAAAAACGCTCCGTGACGCGCGCAGAATAATCAGTAATTCTGAAAAGGTCATAAGCTTTACACCAATTGACCCCGAAGTGTGGAATAAGAAATATCAGATTTTTAAGGAGGTAGTTTCTCTTGCTTAAAGGAATACCGGAAATACTTTCTCCGGAGCTTTTAAAGGTGCTCTGTGAAATGGGCCACAGCGACCGTCTCGTTATCGCGGACGGCAATTTCCCGGTTATGAGTATGGGCAAAAACGCTCAGATAATCCGTATGGACGGTCACGGCGTGCCGGAGATACTTGACGCTGTCCTTAAAGTATTTCCGCTTGACACCTATACCGAAAAACCGGTAAATCTTATGCAGGTTATGCCCGGCGACGATGCGCAGACTCCCATTTGGGATGTGTACAAAAAAACAGTCGAAAAATATGATGAGCGCGGAGAAAACGCCATAGGCGAAATCGAGCGATTCAAATTTTACGAAGAGACAAAGTCGGTGTATGCGGTTATAGCCACAAGCGAAAAGGCGCTTTACGCAAATATAATGCTCCAAAAAGGCGTCGTCTGATTAAATAACGAAAGACTAACTATTAAAAGTCAAGTCTAAAAAGAGTGGCTGATGAAAAAAGTTTAAGACGAAAAAAAGGCATAACGAAACAG
>DJOQ01000018.1 GCA_002437245.1 Ruminococcaceae bacterium UBA6434 | reverse complement strand
ATAACCACTTCGGTATCTCTCCGTATTAGGCGAAAACTATAATATCACAGTTTTCGCTCTGTGTCAATGTTTTTTTGCTTTTGAAAAGGCGGCGCAGAGAAAAAACTGCACGGTAAAATCACAAATTCAAAAGTATTTCCGAAATGAGTTTTTGCATTTCGCACGCTTTGAGCTTCCCTGTAGTCAGCACCTCTTCCTCGCTTAACGGCTGTTTTAAAACTCCTGCCGCCATATTGGTAATAAGAGAAAAAGCGAGTACTTTAAATCCGCAATGGTTGGCGGCTATTACCTCCGGAACGGTGGACATACCTACTGCGTCCGCTCCGAGCATACGAAACGCCCGAATTTCCGCCGGTGTTTCGTAAGACGGCCCAAGACATCCGAGATACACTCCCATTTTTAGGTCGGTGCCCGTTTTTGCGGCGCACGTCTCGGCTGTTTCACGAAGCGACGGATCGTATGCAAACGACATATCGGGGAAACGCGGACCGATACCGTCGTCATTTTTTCCCACAAGCGGATTTCTGCCCATAAAATTGATATGATCGGTTATGAGCATAATATCCCCCGGTTTAAAGTCGAGATTAACTCCGCCTGCGGCGTTGGTAAGTATCAGATTTTCCGCTCCGAGGGCTCGCATAACTCTTATCGGCAATACGATTTTATCAAGCTCCCAGCCCTCATAGCAGTGAAGCCTGCCCTGCATACAAATAACGGGTTTCCCCGAAATCTTGCCTACGATAAATCTCCCCTTGTGACCGGGAGCGGTCGATACGGCAAACCCTTCAAGCTCGCCGTAATCTATATATACGGGGTTTTCGATTTTTTCGCCCATATCGCCGAGCCCCGAGCCCAAAACTATGGCTGTTTTCGGCATCTCGGTTATTTTCGACCTTATATATTCGGCGTTTCGCTCTATGATGTCAGCCATTTTTCTTTACCTCGCTTATAATTCTGCCTGCTGCGGCATTTACTGTGCTTTTTACCTTTTCGATATCAATCGTCGTGAATTCCCCGTCCTTATAAAGCACCTTTCCGTCTGCCATAGTCAGCACAACATCGGCGCCGTCTGCGGCATATACAAGGTTATTTATCATATCGGTTTGCGGATACATATGCTCGCTTTCGATGTTTAAAACGCAGAGATCGGCTTTGCATCCCTCTTTTATTGCGCCGCTGTCCTCTCTGCCCTGTGCCTTGTAACCGTTTACGGTAGCCATTTTTAAAATATCGCGTTCGGAAACCACCGAGGCGTCGTTATGAAGTCCTTTCGGCAAAAGCGCGCAAAGGAACATTTCTTTTATCATATTAAGATTGTTGTTTGAGGCAACGCTGTCGGTGCCTATGGCTACATTTACGCCGCTTTTTAAGAGCTTGTAGACATCGCATATGCCGCTGCCGAGCTTCAGGTTACTCGCCGGGCACGTGGCTGCCGTCACACCCTTTTCGCGTAAAATCTCAATATCTCCGTCCTCAACCCAAACACAGTGAGCCGCAGTTGTCGGCACGTCAAAGACTCCGCATTCACAAAAGAGCTGCGCCGGAGTTAACGAGTACTTCGCCTTACATTCTTCATGTTCTTTCTTTGTTTCCGACAGATGTATGTGCGCCCGAAGTCCTCTCTCGCGGACTTTTTCGGCGAACTGCTCGATTATTGTTCTTCTGTTTGTATATTCGGCGTGCAAACTCATATCTATTTTAAGTCTGCCGTCCGCGGCATTGTGAAACTGCTTTACTATCTCTTCGCTTTCACGGAAGCTTTGCAGATTTTCAATATCGGTATCTTCAAAGCTCGTTATTGCACGGCTGAAATTGCATTTAATGCCGCTGTCCGTTACGGCTTTTGCGACGTTTTCGGAAAAGAAATACATATCCGAAAAAGACACGGTTCCGTATCGGAGCATTTCGGCTATCGCAAGCATTGACGAATAATAGGCGTCCTCGCCCTTTATTCTGTCCTCAAACGGAAAAACCTTTTCATTCAGCCAGCGCTGAAGCGGCAGATTTTCGGCATAGCCGCGTAACAGCGTCATAGGCGAATGCGAATGTGCGTTTACAAAGCCGGGCATCAGCACCTTGCCCCTGCCGTCGTATTCTTCACCTTTATAATTTTCGGGACGGACGCTTCCCACATAAACTATCCTATCGTCCTTTGTTTCCACGAACATTGATTTTACATAATCAAAGTTTTCATCAACAATGCCGATATTTTTAAATAACATAAAAGCTCCTCTTTGCATATTACGAAAAAAGGGCGTTTTGCGCCCTTAATTTTCGATTATTTCTATTGTCTGTATTTTTACATCCTCCAACGGCTTGTTCTGGAAGAAATCCACCTTGACATTTGCTATGTCGTCAACAACGTCCATTCCCTCAAACACCTGACCGAATACCGTGTGATGATAATCGAGCCACGGAGTACCGCCGTTATTCTCGTATTCGCGCACAGCCTCGAGCGGGAAAAGCTTTTCGGAAGCGGTTTCAAGCTGATCAACAAGATCATCGGAAACAGAATCCGCCTGAACTATAAAAAACTGGCTGCCGTTTGTATTGGGTCCGGCATTGGCCATTGAAAGCGCGCCTCTGAAATTGTGCAGCTCACTTGAAAATTCATCGGCAAACGGTTTGCCCCAAATGCTCTCACCGCCTGTTCCGGTGCCTTTGGGATCGCCGCCCTGAATCATAAAATCTTTTATTACTCTGTGAAAGATAAGACCGTCATAGTACCCGTTTTCGGCATGCGTAACAAAGTTTTCAACTGCTTTAGGTGCTTCATCAGGGAAAAGTCTCACCTTGATATCGCCTTTATCGGTCTTGATAACAGCTATTTTTTCACCGACAGCCGGTAATTCTTTTTGTTTTAACATTTACTCCAACTCCCATAACACGCTTATACTGTTAGACAATGTCCGATCGGTACTGTGACAAATCGGATACGATAACAAAATAATAATATCACACAAACTCGCAAACGGCAATGAACAATTCCCTGAAAAGTGATAACCTCAAATTCGGTACTGTGTGCAAAACGGACAAATATACCCATTGACAAATGCAAAATACAATAATATAATAATTTAAAGCAAAGAAGCGAGATGTACAACTCGCTTCTTTTTTTATTTAGGAGTGAAAAATATGAAAGTTTATCACGGAAACATACTGACTGTGGACAAAAACGATACCGTCGCAAAATATCTTGTGGAAAACTGCGGCAGAATAGTTTACGTAGGAGACAGTCTGCCCGAAACATTTAAGGACGCAAAAACGGTCGAGCTTCACGAAAAAGCGTTGGTGCCGTCATTTGCCGATACTCACATCCATTTTGCGAGTTTTGCCACATTTTATGCAGGTCTTAATGTTATGGATGCTAAAAGCAACTCCGAAATACTTGAAATGTTGCGCTCTCACGCCGAAAAAACCGAGGAAAAGATTATTATCGGCTTTGGCGCCTCTCCGTATTCCGTATCCGACGGGCATCTTGTACGGCGTGCCGAGCTTGACAGCGTCTGCCCCGACAAGCCGGTATTTATGGTCAAGTATGACGGTCACGCCTGCGTTGTAAATACCTCGCTTTTAAATAAAGTCCGTGATAAAATAAAAGGCCTTCGCGGCTTTCACGAAGATACCGGCGAAATGAATCAAGAAGCGTTTTTTGCCGTTTCTGATTATGTTACCAATTCTATTTCACCCTTGCATCTGATAAAAAATATGCAAAAGGCAGCCGACTATATGGCTTCGGTAGGCATAGGAATGATTCACAGCGTCAGCGGCGTCGGATTTTCTCACGATTTGGACGTCGATATGGAGCGCTATTTCGGTGCAGGACTGAAAAACGGTATGCAATATCGTGTGTTTTTCCAAACAATGGATACCGAAAAGGTAATTAAACGAGGTCTTAAAAGGATAGGCGGCTGTTTTGAAACGGCTCTTGACGGTTGTTTCGGCTCAAAGGACGCCGCTGTGCTGTCACCGTATGAAAACAGCGATGATTACGGTGTTTTATACTATTCGGATGAGAAAGTAACGGAATTCTGTAAAAAAGCAAATCGTGCAGGCTTACAGATAGAAATGCACGCTATAGGAGACAGAGCCTTTAATCAGGCTGCAAAAGCTTTGAAGGCGGCTCTTGATGATTATCCGAGAGAAAATCACCATCACACAATAATTCATGCGTGCCTGCCCACGAAAGAGGGCATTGAAATATGCAAACGGTATAACATTGCATTATCGGTACAAACCGCATTTATCAACTGGCGTCAGGAACCGGACGAATATCTTGAAAAGATACTCGGTACACGTGCAAAAAGGCTTAATCCGATTAAGACTTTCTCCGAAAACGGCATAAGGCTGTCGGCAGGCTCGGACGCACCCTGCACTTCTCCCGACCCGATTAACTGGATATACAAAGCGTGCAATCACTCTTGCGCCGAAGAAGCGATATCCGTAAAAGAAGCCTTGCGGATGTGCACCTATAACGGATACCTTGCCACATTTGACGACAAGGAACGCGGTTCTCTGGAAACCGGAAAAATCGCCGATATGGCAATCCTTTCCGCAAACCCCTATACCGTACCGAAGGAAAAGCTCGGCGAAATAAAGGTGTCGGAGCTTCTGCTCGGCGGAAAACCCTACGAGAGTGCGGTATCGCCGATACTTACGCATATGCTGCGCGGAATAAAAAACAAGGGCAATTGCTGAGAGCAAAAAACGGGAGGTGAAATTCTGTTTTTCACCTCTCGTTTTGTATATACTGCGTATCAAGCCGCATATGCGGCCTAAATCACAAATATTTTGTTACATCATCGATTTTTCTCTTCGGTACAACGTAATCGCCGTTATCATCAATATAATATTTCACGTCGCCGTCTTTTATATCCGTTATTTTGCTCTTGTGGGTAGGGTAGCCGAATGCCACTACGGTATGCAGTACCCGGTTCTCCGCAAGTCCGAAAAGCTCAGACAGCTTAGGTTTGTTGCAGGCACCTATGATGCAACTTCCGACACCCTTATCCCATGCAGCCAAGGTCATATTGCTTATTGCAAGTCCTGCGTCCGTATCACAGTTTTTGCTTATATCAAGATTTTCTACAATCCCGATAAAAAGCGTCGGTTCTTCGCCCTCTTTGGGCTGACCCTCCTGCGGCGGCAAATATCCTGCCCACTTGGTATATGAAAAAGTCTTTTTAACCATTTCGGGAGATTTTACCACAACGAAACTCAGAGGCTGTTTATTCGCCGCACTTGAAGCGTAGCGCGCAGCAGTCAAAATATCCTCTATCACGCTGTCGGGCACTGGTTCCTGCTTGAATCTGCGGTATGTACGCCTTGTCTTTAATAATTCCATAATATCCATAGCTATACTTCTTTCTATACTGAAATTGAATTTATTGCGTCTGCCGCATTATTCGTCGGTGCGATTTTGCAGACAGCTTATATCTACATAATAATAAGACGGGTCCTCCGAATCTATCTGCACGGGAAATGATGTAATGTTTCTGCGAGCAATTAAATCAGTAGGGTCAAACCAGAGATTAGGACTTACAAAATCGTAAACCTTTCCGTCTATGGGATCGGTCCATTCACAGAGCACGACGTACGGATTGTGGCCGTTGACAGAATAATTTTCATTTACGCTGACTTCGGTGTACGTCGCGTAAACCGTCCTTGAATTTTCAAGATACCGCTTATAAGCACGGCGTTCTTTTATAAGGCTGAAGCAGCCTATCGCAATGAATACAAAGCCAAAAGCACTTATAAATATTGATATTCCGTAATCAGCGCCGACAACAACTCTGTCGGGGTTATCATTATCATAATAAATTTTAATTACTTTTCCCTCGCTGTATGATGCCGAATAAGTGCCTATTTCGGTAACGTGCTCTTCGCCGTCAACATCAAATGCGATATAGACTCGGTGCTCGGTCTTATCATCGGTGCCTCTCTCGGTCGTTATCCTGATAATTTCAGCCTCGGCAGCAGTCATATTCTTGTGGTTAAACGACCTGAACCCTATAACGCAGCCGATAATAAAAAACAGTGCACCTGCCACAACAAAGGACAAAAATACATATGTTGCCGTTTTATCTCTTCTCATAAACCCGCCTCAATTTTTACTCTAATATTACGAGCTGAAACTATTACAACTCTACGGTTATTTTAGCATAAAAATACAGATAATGGAAGAAATACATAAAAAGAGCAAATCAAAACGGATTTGCTCTAAAAATTTAATTTGCCGACCGCATATATAATATCGGGTACGGATTTTCTTGCTCATCAAGTTCGGCTCTCTTATAAACCTCAAATCCCATATGCTCATAAAAGCCTTTGGCACACGGATTTTGCTCATTTACAGTCAGCTCGTTAACTCCGTATTTTCAATTCCGTAATTTAAAAGCATCTTACCGAGTCCCATACCTCTCATATTATTCGCAACAAACAACATTTCGAGTCTTTTGTTGTCAATTCCCATAAAAGCCGTCGGTTCTCTGTCATCGCTGATAACAACTGCCAAAACAGGTATTTTCTTTAAAGCCGGCGGCACATATTTCTTAATATTTTCAATTTCCGCAGCCGACAAAAACAAATGCGTGGCTTTAACCGAATTTTCCCACACGTCCACCAATTTGTTAATGAGAATATGAGATCTGTTTTGGACTTCGATAATTTTCATATTTATATCGGTATACCCTTCATATGTAAAATTAAACAGCAATAAATAAGTAAAAATCTCTATGTATTAGAAAAATACGGCTTTTGCTTTTTCTTTAATTTCTTTGGAAGTCGCAAACGGAATTCTGGTGGTGTACCCATTTTGGGCCGCGACGATTTTCTTTGTAGGCCATGCAAAAATATCTTTGTTCCATTCATTGATGGTATCATTGTACAACTCTCTTGCCGCTGTAATTTCTCTTTGCAAGTACATATTTTGTTGCATCGCATCTGCTATTTCACGATGAGATTGAAGGTCAGGATAGCGTTCTACTGCTACATTAATATCCCTTGACATTGTTTCAATTTGCCCGCCAAGTTCATTGCGAGCCGTATCAGCATCACTATTGTTTCCCGAGCGGAATTTTGCTATGTTTTCGAAGGTACTTTTATCAAGGTCAATTGCTTTATCCAATAAACGAGCACAGTTTTGGAGAACCATAACCCTTTGTTCGAGATAGTTATCAATTTGCGATGCATTTCTCTGAATCTTCTGCTGTAATTGGTCGAAATATTTCTGAGCGTCAATCTTCATAAATAAAAAAATTAAGCCTGGAAGTATTCCGCATAACCAAAGCATTATTTCAAATAGTTTTGAACCTACTCCGACCTTGACAGGAATTTTCTTTACAATAACATTGGTATCCAGTCCTTCTTCTCTCACTTCCGGATTGAGTTCATCTAATTGATTCGCCATTTTTTATATCTCCTTTATTTTAAGATTTAAATATACACAAGCCGTTACGCCTTGCAAATACTGATTTACTATTTGCTATTTCATTTGTGGAAATAAAGAAATTGTTTCGAGCTTCAAGCGGTATGTACTCATCCCATTCCACAGGCACATCATGATAATATCCATCACCGCCAAAAACAGAGACAAAATCGACTCGTTTTTCTATGTCATAGGAATATGCTGTAATGCAAGTCTCATCTACTTTGCCATTTGAACCAACAAATGAAGATTTCAATATAGCGTGTGTTTTCGTGTTTGGATGAACCACATATTTATAATCTACGGCATTAGCCAAAACTTCACATTCCTTCAAAGAATATAATTGCTCATAATTCGGTATGGGTTTTAATGAGTGAACAGGTCTTTCTTGGTACAGCGGTATCGCCAGTAACGGAGCAAAATCAAAGTATACCGCCTTGAAGAATTCAATATTTTTCCCAATAAAGTTTTTTTCAATAATATCGTATGAATACGATATATAATTCCCGGGCAATAAATTGATTACACGCCCTTGACTATGTTCAGATATGATTCTGTTTGTTCGTTTTAATTTGATAAAATTAAAATCGTCACCGTAACCTAATTTTGAAAGGATTAAAGAAACCATGTTTGTTTGTGCTAAAGGTGTAAACAATGTTCTGAATTGAACCTCGTTAGTTCTGTTTAATGCGTTAAAGACAACCTCAAATTCCGAGTTTGACATACTCATAAAATCACCGTTTCGACTAATCGCTTTATCGGTTTTTCGTTTCAGCTTTTTCGCACCGCGCTTAACAAATCTCTCGATTTCTTTTTCGCTTTTTTGTTCTAAATGTGAAGCATCTCGACTAAATGATAAATCCGGCCCGCCCTGTGAGCAATAATTCAACACTACTTGCGTATTGTAATACGGCTTTGGCTTAGTCACCGCCGCATGAAGTGTTTGAGTTCTTGTTCGAGTTCTTAATTTTCCGTCGCTATCACGATATGTTTCTGTCCATCGAATTGTCTTATATCCGTGATATGTTTCTGTTCCCAAGGTATGTATAATTTTATTTTCAAACAGAAACGGATTCTCATTGTAAGTTCCGGCTAAAACATCAATAGTAGATCGTTCGTACTCGTTAACCTCGCAGTAATCATAATTAATTTTCATGTCGATTTCCTGCTTTGCCGAAAAACAATTATCAAATGATATTAAGGGAACAGTTGATTCTATAATATCTAATGCGTCACGATCAGTAAACAAATTGTTCAAAGGACGCATTTGTTCATTTGCTTCAGATAATAATTCGTCTGCGCGTTTATCAGCATTCTCAATTTCAGTTCTTAAATCTTTGATTTTTGGTGTGATTTTTATGATTACAAATGGGATTAATAAAATCGAAATACACATCAAAACACGAAAAATTCTTGATCGCTTTAATTTTTTCTCTAACTTAAATAGGTTTTCTTTGTATTCGTTGTAAAGTTGAACTGTTTCTTGATTTTTCTTAATATCAATTCCTGATTTTTGAACGAGTTCCTCAAAAAAACGGTTCGTGTTTTCACTGTGAAGAGAGCGAAATTTATTTTCATACTCTTCAAGCGGATTATATATTATTGAATTCATATTTTCCCCCCTTATTCGACATTTTACAACAAATTGAAGATATTGTAAAGATTTGCGAATAGCAATGTCGGTGTCAAGTTTTGTAGTTTTTTTCGTAAAAGATTTTTGCTGTGTTTTAACAATAAAATTCAGAATTTTTTGAGAGCCGGTAATTTTGACGTTAATGCCGAGATGCCCGATAGAATCAGGGCTTGGGAGTCCGGCGCTGCCCCTCTGCGCCTTCCTTCGTGCACGCACTTAGGCAGCCTTAAGGGTAGCGGCAAATCTTTTGGTTTAGTTTAGTTTGTTATGCAAAACTAAAATCATTTCCGGCAAGAATTAGCGCTAAATATGTAACTGTTTCACTGCTCCTAGCCATTGGTCTTGTTGAAAGTCTGCTTGCTAATATATGGCTGATATGCGGTTCGTTACATCCGCCGTTATTTGCTTCAACATTGATTTTCCTTATTGCTATTGCCTCGATATATTTCGCTAAATATTGTCCGTTTTTCAGTATTTCTTCTTTTCTTTCCGGCATTAAACTGCAAAAGCAGTCGGTTAACTGCTCAAACCGTTCTTTTTCGTTATTGTTTAATGACCATTTTATTTCTCGCTCTTTATCTGTTATTCCTGCAACCATTGACATAATTGCCCTGTTTTTATGTTATTGGTCTAACACAAATTGCGTATCGCTGAAATTTTCAAGACCTCTTTGTAAGGTCGCAAAGGAAACATCTAACTCATCCGGTCTTTTGATTCCGAGACTGATGGAAAGCGAACCCTCGGATCGGCATCAATAAGAAAAACCTTTTTGTCTTTCATTTTAAGACCGGCGCCGAGGTTCAACGCCGTAGTAGATTTGCCCGTACCTCCTTTCGATTTTCGATTGCAATTACTTTACAGTTCTCTTTGTAACCTCCTTGTTCTTTTTTGACGATGCTGATTCGGCTATATATTCGTCGGCAAGGAGGAAAAATAGGCATAAAAAAAGACCGTAAAATCTTTATATACAATAAAGAAATTACTGTCTATATAGATGACTTTAGTTCGAATCCGGGTGGTGAGGCAGCAATAAATTCTCATATAAAAAACGAGGTCAGATTTTGAGATATGTAGGCGATCCCGGTTCAAGTCCTTTTTGTCGAACATTCTATAGGGTTTTGTGCCCTAAAATTATCTTTTGAAATTTGCTCTTAAAACAGCGAAAAACCCTTGATTTCTCAAGGGTTCTAGGCTTTTGTGGCTTTATAGTCACACAATCATGGCTCCCCCAGTTGGACTCGAACCAACGACACCGCGGTTAACAGCCGCGTGCTCTACCGACTGAGCTATGGAGGAATATTGAAACCGACTAAGCAATGCTTAATCGGTTATTTATGTCGGCATCGACCTATTTTCCCGGGCCGCTTCCAGCCAAGTATTTTCGGCACGAATGAGCTTAACTACCGTGTTCGGAATGGGAACGGGTGGACCCTCATCGTAATAAACACCGACTAAATCAGCATAAACTGATTTCTGACTTATTAGCCCCACAATCGTGGGATTTATATAAACAGGTTACCCCGTTATATACTCTGGTGACCCGTAGCGGATTCGAACCGCTGTTGCCGGCGTGAGAGGCCGGAGTCTTAGGCCACTTGACCAACGGGCCATGTTTAAATCAGGTGGTACACCATCGGAGACTCGAACTCCGGACACCCTGATTAAGAGTCAGGTGCTCTACCAACTGAGCTAATGGTGCATATTGAATTACACCCTAAAAACTG
>DJOQ01000006.1:12867-32768 GCA_002437245.1 Ruminococcaceae bacterium UBA6434 | reverse complement strand
ACGAAGCTTGAAGAGCTTACACGTGAGGTAAGACTTCACAATAACTTCGCGCAGCGTATTCCCGTAATCGAGCGCGATATTAAGGTACATAATCATCGCATTGATGATTTAGAACATTTTCACAAAGGAGATTAAATTATGAAGATCAACCTTAAGCAGAGATTAAAAAACAAAACATTCGTTGTGTCGTTGGCTACGCTTTTGCTGGCAACGATATATCAGATACTCGGTATGTTCGATGTCGTGCCGAAGGTCGGCGAAGACGCAATGACCGACGTTTTAATGATAATTGTCAACATACTGTCTGCGCTCGGAATACTCGTTGACCCGACCACTAAAGGGCTGAGTGACAGCGCAAGAGCACTCACATACGGCACGGAAGACGATGTAAGACAGAATGACGAAACAGGCGGATATGCGGCAGGTATGCTCTTCTCTGGGCGCAATAGAGTAACTCAACCTTACACATATAATGTGAACACCAAAAAGGGACACGGCGGTATAGATATAGTCGGAGACGATGATAGAACCGTCCACGCGGTAGAGGGCGGCACCGTATCAATGATTTCCGTCTGGGACGGCAAGACCAAAACAGGAACACAGAGCTACGGTAACCTTGTAATTATAACCGACACCACCGGCAAGCGGCACTTCTATGCACACCTTGCGTCTATCTCTATGCGTAAGGGTCAGAGGGTGTCCGCAGGTGATGTTGTCGGCATAATGGGTAACACTGGAAACAGCTTCGGTGCACACACTCATTACGAAGTACGTACAGGACAGGGCACGGTTACGCGCATAAATCCTGCCGAGTTTTGCGGTGTAAGAAATGAAAAAGGTACATACGAGCGCAAGACTGCTGCCGCACCTGCTCCCACTCCGTCACACAGAGGTACAGCTTACACTATGACTTGTAAGATGTTGTATGTCAGAAAAGGACCGTCCACGATGTATCGCCGCGTCGGTCAGTTTTCAAGAGGCGAAATCTTCTATGTTGTAGCGCGTAAAGGAAATTGGTGTCAACTCGAAAGCGGAAACTGGATGTGCGCCGGAAAGTATCTTAAAAAGGTGTAAGGGGTGTATAGTATGGCAGAAAAGACAAACGACACATATGTGACTACAGGAAATGTAAACGTGCGTGTTCGACCCACATATGACTCCCCTATCGTAAGAACAGTTGAAGCAGGGGCAGAATTTGAGGTCGAAAAAACATACTCACGCCGAGGCGTGATGTGGGGTAAAATCAAAGACACAAAAGAATTTATATGCCTGAACTTTTGTAAGAAAAAAGCCGAATAAAAAAATAAAATACCGGGTAGATTACTCTACTCGGTATTTTACTGTATATCCAAACAAGCTCTTAAAAAAGAACAAAGAGTTCGGATTATACTCCTTTGGTGGACCATCAGGGACTCGAACCCCGGACCGCCCGGTTATGAGCCGGATGCTCTAACCAACTGAGCTAATGGTCCGCATCTAAACTGCTTGACTATTATATATATAAACGGCACAATTGTCAAGAGTTAATTTTTCTTTTTTTAAACAGTTGCCGTTGAAGTTCGTCGCCGAAACTTGTGTAAAAACGCATAATTTTATATGATTTTGACACTTTTACATATTGCAAATCCGTGGATTTATTATATAATTATAAAAACAGACTTTTATACAGCTCTGTTTTTGTGTAAAACATACAGCAGTTGAGGTGAGACTTTGTACGGACTTATAGACCATCAGGAAGAAATAAACCGTCTTATGTCACGCTACGGCGTAAAATTCGGACTTTATAAAAACAACAAATTCAACGAGCGGCTTTTCCCCTTTGACACCATACCGCGCATAATACCGAAAAACGAATTTGAATTTCTCGAAAGAGGTCTGAAACAGCGCGTTTATGCTCTTAATTTGTTTTTAAACGACATTTATTACGACAAAAAAATCATACGCGATAAAATAATCCCCGAGGAGTTCATATATACTTCGCCGGGTTTTTCCGCACCGTGCGACAGGCTGACTCCGCCTAAAAAGATATATAATCACATTTCGGGTATAGATTTGGTACAGGGCAAGGATATGTGCTGGTATGTACTTGAGGACAATTTACGCATACCCTCCGGTGCATCATACCCGATGATAGCACGCGAGCTTTGCCGCAGAGCAAGTCCCGACACGTTCCAAAGCAATTCGGTAGACGACAACCGCGACTACGGCGAGCTTTTGCGCCGTGTTCTCGACGATGTAAACACGGGCGGCATAAATGTAATATTAACTCCCGGAAGGTACAATTCGGCATTTTTTGAACATTCGTATCTTGCAGAGCGCACCAAAGCGGTATTTGCGATGCCGCAGGATCTTTTTGTTGATGGAAACGTTCTCTATTACAGCGAATATTCGGGTGAGAGGCGTCGCGTCGGCACGGTCTATCGCCGAATTTCAGACGAATACATTGACCCTATGACGTTTTACGCGGGCTCTCTTCTCGGAGTGCCGCATATCATAGATTCTTACAGAGCCGGCAATGTTGCGATTGTAAATGCACCCGGAAACGGCATAGCCGACGATAAAGGCGTATACTATTTTGTTCCGCAAATGATAAAATATTATCTCGGCGAAGAACCGATACTAAACAATGCCGTCACCTATTTGCCGATAATAAAAAAAGATCTCGATTATATAACCGAAAATCTGACGTCACTCGTTATAAAAGATGTATCGGAGTCCGGCGGCTACGGGGTAATATTCGGAAACAATCTGTCCAAAAACGAACTCTCCGCCCTAAAAGAAGCCGTTAAAGCGTCGCCGCGCCGATTTATAGCGCAGGAGGTAATAGACTTTAAAGGTCTCAAGGTTTTTGAAAACGGCAGGCAGGTCGAAAGGAAAGCGGATCTTCGCGCATTTGTGCTCTACGGCGACGAAATAACCGTTTGGCACAGCGGTCTTACACGCTATTCGCAAAACCCGGAGTCTTTTGTTGTAAATTCATCTCAGGGAGGAGGATTTAAAGACACATGGGTATTATCTCGATAAAATCCACAGACAATCTCTTTTGGCTCGGCAGATATGTAGAGCGCGTCTTTACCACTCTTCGCGTTTTTTCGGAATATTACGATAAAATGATTGACAAAGACGAAAACGCCTATGTTGATTTTTGCCGCAAACTCGGTATAGAAAACACATATTCCTACAAGCAGGAATTTATAACGAAATATCTTTTTGATGAAAACGACCCGAATTCCGTTATGAGTAATTTACTCTGCGCCTACGATAACGCCGTTGTTATGCGTAACGAGATAAGCTCCGAAACGCTGTCATATATTCAAATGGCGGTAAATTATATGGAGCAAGGCAGAGAGAGCAGCGCGCCGATGCTTAAATTGCAGGAGGTATTTGACTGTATATTTGCATTTTGGGGCAGCGCCGACGATTTTGTGGAATCGGAAACGACGAGAAACATATTAAAATTCGGCAGAAGTGTAGAAAGGCTCGATTTATATACGAGATTTTCGTTTTCTCCGTCGCTTATAAAAAAGGAATTCAGCATACTTTTAAACCGTCTTTACAAAGTCGGCATAGACTGCAACATCGACGCTATAAATACTCTTATGAACATTATCCTTGAAAAAGATGAGTACAGCGAATACGACCTTTATACCGTGCGCGACGAGCTGTCTAAGGTATTTATTACCGCGCCGCTGTATTAAACGTAATAAAAGAGTTTGGAGGTCAGCGTGAAGCATATAAGATTTTTTTACAGTATGAAAATTGATTTTTCGTCTCCTGTGATAAGGCATTGCTTTTCTTTGAGGTGTTTACCGTTTGATACGCCGTCGCAGAGGATAGAACTCATAAATGTAGATATAGAGCCGCACAATATGCTTACCGAAACGACGGACGGCTTCGGCAACAAAGTGCTCACCGACAGAATAATCGAACCTCACTCAAAATTTATCGCAATAGTTGAGGGAAAAGCGAGCATAGACTTTTCGAAGCGCGAAAAGGAAGAGCTTAACTGCATTTATAAATATCCGTCGCAGCATACGGCGCCCGGAGAAAAAATCACCGAACTCGTATCGGGGCTCGGTGATATGTCAAGCCTTACCGTACTTGAGACCGCACAGGCGGTTTCAAAAAGAATCGGCGAAGTATTCAGCTACAAAAGCGGCGTAACAAATATAAGTACCACCGCGGAAGAGGCGCTGCACCTCGGGTGCGGCGTTTGTCAGGACTACGCGCATATATTTTTATCGGCGGCAAGACTTTCGGGTGTTCCTGCAAGATATGTTGCAGGCATACAAAAAGGAATCGGTGAAACGCACGCCTGGGCAGAATTTTACGACGACGGAATATGGGTCGGAATTGACCCCACAAACCACAGAATGTGCGATGAAACGTATCTTGCGCTCAGCCACGGCAGAGACTTTGCGGACTGCGGCATCAACCGTGGGCTGTTTATCGGCGGCGGCACTCAAACCCAGAGCATTGTGGCTACGGTAGAAGAAATATAAAAAAGTAGCAGTTACCTTGACTCATTGGACGAAATGTTCACATCTTTTCAGAGCAGCCGAATACGAATGTTCGCATTGCGGCAACAAAAGCGACAAACCCTATGCAGCGTGTCCGTACTGCGGCTCGGAAATGACATCGTATCAAAGCTACCACAGTTATGACCCGAGTCGGATTGACGAGATGGCGGATTATGATGAGATGTTCGGCGACGATGACGACTGAAAACCAATTTGTTCGGACAAAAAAGAATCGGGCAGAGTATATCTGCTCGGTTCTTTTCTATTTTATCGAATATTGTTTTTTATCACCGACCAACTGTCTGTTAACCGTTCGAGGTTATATGACGCATTGGCGGGGCTTGTAGACGGCAAAGCCACGGTATCTCTGCCGACGGCATTTTTAATGTATTTATTAAATAATCTTTCGCTTGTTTTACCGTTTGAATAAATCTGCCTTATGTCGCAGCAAGACAAAATCTCCGTTATGTCATTGGGTACTGCGTTTTTAATAGAGCTGTCGGAAGAGCCTACTATATCACAGCTTTTTATAACGTCCCAAAGCGCGATATTGTGACTTTGCAAAAGAGCGATTTTTTCTTCACGGGACGACGGTACCGAACAGCCGAGTACGGCGGCGAGCACCCGCCAAAAACGATTTTGGGGATGCCCGTAGTAAAAAGATACCTCCCTTGATTTAACCGACGGAAAGGAACCGAGTATCAAAATTTTGGAATTGCCGTCATAAATCGGCGGTATCGTGTGCAAAAGATGCTCCGAAGTCATTGGTTTTTGTCCTCAACTATTCTGTAATAAGTTCTTGCCGTTACAGCATACACCAAAGCGTAAATAATTGCAAATACGGCTATTGTGGCGACGGTGCACCAGAAGAACAGAGTAACATTGCTGAGGTTCAGCAGTTTTAATAGCTTTGTAATTACTTTAAATCCGAAGCAGATATGAATTACTGCTGTAACGAGCGGCAGGAAAAATACGGTGAGCACCTGAGAATGAATACTCTTTTTTACCTCTTTTTTGCTCATTCCGACATTTTGCATTATTATATAGCGCTGCTTATCGTCATAGCCCTCGGAAATCTGCTTATAGTAAATTATCAAAACCGTTGCCACAAGGAAGAGAAGCCCCAAAGTTATGCCTATAAAAAATAAACCTCCGTACAGAGACATCATATTGTCGCGCGCGGTTTCGGCACAATTCAATTCGAACGCGGAAGTCTCGCTTATATCGCAAAAAAGAAGCGATATATCCTTCATATAACCCTTTTGCACGTCTTTCGGCGCGTCGGTATCAAAGCCGTAAGCAAAACTCAGGTCTGTGTGAGAGGCGTCTGCACCCTCGCTTTTGTAACCCATTGAATTATATATTGACATGGCGGCTTTTTCATCGGAAACAATATAGTAGCTGTAATTTGCGGTAAACGCCGCGTAAGAGTCAATAGTCGGGAAAACGCCCACGGTATGCTTTATTTTATATGTGCCGTCGCCGAATTTTACCGTACCCGAAAACGCCTTTCCGCGCGGCGTGCAAGACAGCACTTCGTCGTTTTGGAGCGTTTCGTTTTGCCCTGTTATCCTGTTGTATTCCGACACCGGTATCAGCGTCACAATGTCTACTCCGAGCCCGTCATTATAGTCGGGGGTTACGGTAGCCGTATAACCGCTGTCGTTAGCATAAGACGAAAACGAGAGATAGCGGTAATAAAGTACATTCTTACTTTCTATGCCGTGTTTTTGGGCTTGTGTCGTCATAACATCGGCATACTCTCTGCAATTTTCCGTCGTCGCGTTTTGCACGTCGATATAAATATTGCGAGGATACCGCGTGCGCATAACATCCTCCGTACCGGCATAGAGCGATACCGTGGTAGACACTGTTACAAGCACCGCGGTGGAAAGTATGCAGATGCTCGCAAGTCCTGCCGCATTTTGCTTCATACGGTACATCATACTTGAAACGGAAGTAAAATGCTTTGCCTTATAATAATACTTTTTATTTTTCCTGAGGGCTTTTAATATCCATATACTGCCCGAAGAAAACAGCATGAACGTACCGACTATTACAAGCAAAACCGCCACAAAGAACGCCCACATTGCCGTTATCGGAGATTTTACGACGAGAGCTATGGTATAGCCGACTATAAGGCACACAGCGCCCAAAACAGCCGTTAACACCTTTGCCTTCGGCTCTTTTTCGCCTGCACTTCCGCCTTTCAGGAGTTCAACCGGATTTGCAAGATGAATACTTAAAAGATTATGGAAAAGATTTAAAAGCGCAACCGCTCCGAACACCAAAAGTGTAGCGTCCACCGTTGACTGATAGAACCTAAAGTCAATATCTCCGCCGAATTTCAGTATTTTAAGCAGCAGTAAAAACGTAAGCTTTGAAAACAGCGCACCTATGGCAATACCTGCCGCAGTTCCGAAAATATAGGTATAGGCAGTTTCAATAAAGAGAATTTTTGCTATATGGCGTTTTTCCATTCCGAGAATATTGTAAAGCCCAAACTCTTTTTTACGTCGCTTTATAAGAAAACTGTTTGTGTAAAATAAAAATATTGCGGAGAAAATACCGACCGTTACAAGCGCAAACGACAAAAGAAGATGAAGAGAGTCGTTATCTACCCATTTTATGTTTGTTATTGTGCCGACCACAAAAAACATAGCCGTTGTAAATATACACGTCAAAATATACGGCACATATGTTTTGCGGTTGTTTTTAAGATTTTGAACGGCAAGCTTTGAATAGAAAAATTTATTCATTGCTCTCACCTCTCGTTGACATTGCGGTGAGAGTATCGGAAATCTTCTGGAACATTTCGTCATTATCCATGCTTCCGCGATAAATCTGATTGAACACCTCGCCGTCCTTTATGAACATAACTCTTTTGGCGCAGGACGCCGCCTTTGTGGAGTGAGTAACCATTAAAACGGTCTGACCCTCTTCGTTAAAATCGCCGAACAGCTTTAAAAGAGCATCGGATGCCTTTGAGTCAAGCGCACCGGTGGGCTCATCAGCCAATACTATCTGCGGATAAGTTATGAGCGCTCTTGCCACGGCGGCGCGCTGCTTTTGTCCGCCGGAAACCTCATAGGGGAACTTTGAAAGTATTTCGGTAATGCCTAATTTTTCGGCAAGAGGCTTCAGCCTCTTCACCATTTCATCATACGGCTTACCCGAAAGCACAAGCGGAAGGAAAATGTTGTCTTTTAAAGAGAATGTATCTAACAGATTGAAATCCTGAAATACAAATCCGAGATTATCACGGCGAAATGACGATATTTCTTTTTCGCCTATGGCAGATAAGCTTCTGCCGTTTAAGAGCACCTCGCCGCTCGTAGGCTTATCAAGCGACGCCAAAATATTGAGCAAGGTGGTTTTGCCCGAGCCCGATTCTCCCATTATGGCGACATACTCGCCCTTTTCCACGGAAAAACTGACATTGGAAAGAGCCTGAACGTGTGCTCCGCCGAAACGGGTCGTATAAACCTTTTTCAAATTGTTTACTTCTAAAAGCGGCATAATAATTACCGTAGCCTTTCTTCTACAAATATTACATAAACGAACACGGTTAATCCTTGCTGTAGCCGTACAAGGCGTGTTGGGAATTTCGTCTGTCGCAAAATTCACAACCGAATGGCTTTTCTTTTTCGGCGTGATTTTACGTGCCGAATGCTTCCCTTTGTTTATTGCACGTTCAGTATATCAAAACGGAGAATCGCAAGCCATCGAAAAGGCTTACAATTCCCCTTTTAAACTTACATTTTTGTAAGGAAGCGTTATTCCACACCGAGGCTGACGGTGTCAAGACCCAGTTTAACCGCGGTCCCCTTTCCCACCTCGGAGGTCACCGTGATTGTGTGGGAGAGCTTTGTGAGTATCTTTTTGCAGAGAAAAAGTCCTATTCCCGTGGATTTTTTATCCTCTCTGCCGTTAAAGCCCGTAAAGCCCTTTTCAAAAATACGCGGTAAATCTTCGGGTCTTATCCCTATGCCCGTATCGGCAATGACAAGCGTCTTTTCGGCACTCTTATCCATATATATTTCAACCGTACCCTCCGAAGTATATTTCAACGCGTTGGAAATAATCTGTTCAATTACAAACGACAGCCACTTTTCGTCGGTAAGCACACGGCAATTGATGTCTCCCACAATAACCCTTGTCTTTTTACGCAGGAATTGCTTTCTGTACTTTTTTACTGCCGAACGCACAATCTTGCCCAAATCATAGCTTTTGATTTCGAGGTCGGAAGAGATGCTGTCGGAACGGATATACTGAAGCACCATTTCGGCATATTGCTCTATTTTAAAAAGCTGCTCTTCAAGCTCGTCGTTTTCCGAAGAGTTACCCGTTTGCAGCAGCAGCCTCATAGCGGCTATGGGAGTTTTAATCTGATGCGCCCAGAGAGTAAAATAGTCCGCCGAATCGCTGTATTTGCGATTCATACGTGTTTCGGCGTCCGTTTTGAGCGCAGACATCTTTTCGGCAATATCGGCAAGGTCATTTTTTATTGGGTCCTTATAATCCGGCAATCTGAGAACGGCATACTCTGCGTCGTTTTTAATTTTTTCGAGTCTCTTATGCTTTTTGTATACCGAGGAAAATCGCAGAATAAAGACAATCAAAAGAATCACGGCAGAGATGAGCGTCGCATACAGTACCGGCTCCGTCTCCACTCCGTAAAGCCAGAATACCGTATAAAATACCGCCGCCGCAAATACAAACGATAATACGGACAAAATATTGCCCGCCGTATATCCGAAAAGTGCTTTAAACCAATCTTTCATAAAAACCTACCTGACTATGTAACCGAGACCTTTTTTGGTAGCAATAAAGTCGCAAAGCCCTGCATCCTCAAGCTTTTTGCGAAGCCGCGTCATATTCACCGTGAGCGTATTATCGTCAATGAAGCTGTCGCTTTCCCAAAGCTTATCCATAATCATATCTCGTGGGACAACCCTGCCCGAATTTTCCATCAGTAACTGTAATATCTTAAATTCGTTTTTTGTAAGCTCGGTTTTTTTGCCGTTAAAATCTATCGACGCGTCATTGAGGTTGAGTATTGCACCGCCGTGCTCGATAACCGACGTTGCCCCAGAAAAAGAATACGTGCGGCGCATTATCGCCTGCACCTTTGCGGTGAGAACGCTCAAATCGAACGGCTTGGATATAAAATCATCGCCGCCCATATTAACAGCCATAACTATATTCATTTTATCGTTTGCCGAGGAAATAAATATTATAGGCACATTTGAAAATTTGCGTATTTCGCCGCACCAGTAAAATCCGTTAAAATACGGCAGAGATATATCAAGGAGAATGAGCTGCGGCGCAAACTTTACCACCTGTTCGGTTATATTTTTAAAGTCAACAACAAAATCCGCCTCATAATCCCACTTGCACAAATGCTCTTTAAGGGTTTTCGCTATGACCTCATCGTCTTCAATTATAAGTATCTTCTGCATAGTTTCACCTTCGTATGTATTTTAACATGAATACGGCGGCTTGTCGACATAAAACAAAAATCGGCGCGGTATAAGACAATACTGCCATATACTGCGCCGAAATAAGCGGTTAAATTTTATCAGTCTACTCTCTTGTCACCAAAGAAGAAGAGCGCAACGGTACCGGGACCCGTGTGAGAACCGATAACAGTGCCTACGCTGTTGATTTCAACCTTGCCGTTGAGCTTTTTGAACTTCGACTCAACAAGGTCGGCAACGGCTCTTGCGTCATCATAGCAGGCGGATTCGGAAATGTAGCACTTACCGCTGTAATCAAGGCCGCCCTCTGCGTGCTCGACCATACGGTTAACTATCTCTTCAATAACCTTTTTCTTTCCGCGGTACTTTGTTCTCGGTATAAGCTTGCCGTTATTATCCATATTGAGAAGAGGACATATGTTGAGCATTGTACCGAAAATCTGCGCGGTCTTTGTTATTCTGCCGCCGCGATAATAGCTTGTAAGGTCGGTAGAAAAGAACCAATGATGAACATTGAGCTTACGCTCTTCGGCAAAATCACGAACCTCTTCTATGCTCTTGCCGCTGTTTTTAAGCTCAGCCAAAGTGTCCATTAAAAGACCGTAACCCGAGGAAGCGCCGAGAGAGTCAACTATATATATTTTTCTGTCGGGGTACTCTTCGAGAAGCTCGTCACGCGCAATGCAGGCGGAATTGTATACGCCCGAAAGTCCGGTTGAAAGCGAAACGTGAAGGATATCCTTGCCGTCTTTAAGAAATTCCGAAAAATACTCCTTAAACTGACCTACATTGACCTGAGAAGTGGTAGGCTCCGCTCCATCGGCTATTCTCTTATAGAACTCGGCAAAGGGCATTGATTTTCCGAGGTCGTCGGGATATTCCTTACCGTCCATATTAAAGTGGAAGCAAACGTAATGCACTCCGATTTTGTCAAAATGTTCCTGCGAAAGGTCTGCCGTAGAACAGCAGCTTAAAATATAATCTGACATTAGATATATACTCCTTAATTTTCTGTATCTGTCACCGGTAAAGTCTCCGGTATTTTTGTTTTAGGTTTACTCTGAACGCTCCATGCTATATTTATCGCATGATCTGCCACACGTTCAAAGTCGGTTATTGTATTTACAAACAACATTCCCGCACGGGTTGTACACTCGTGACTGTTAAGCCTGTCAATATGCGCCTGCTCAAAAGTCTCCTGCATATTATCGACCTGTGCCTCAAGGGAATTGAGTCTTTCCGCCGTTTGCACACTCAGATTCTGCTCCGAAAAAGCGTCCACCGAACCGTCAATCAGCGAAATGACGGTACTATGCATGGTTTTTAGTTCGTTTTCACCTTCCTTTGAAAGCTCAATATTTTCATTCACGCGCGACAAAGCGGCTTCCTCAAGGTTTGTCGCGTGGTCGCCTATACGCTCTATATCGTTTATAACATGGAACAGGCGGCCGATATATTTAGCGTCCTGATAGCTCAAATCAAGAGAGTTTATCTTGACAAGCACAGGCGTTATATTGTGGTTAAGATAGTTTATTATTTTCTCGGTATGATTTACTTCGTCGAAATGTTTTATTTCTTTGTTTATAAGGTCGTTTGACGCAATATCGAAGTTACGTCTTGCCAAAGAAGCCATACGCAGTACCTCTTTGCCCACCTGCACTACGGCAAGCGGAGGGGTGTTGAGCATTCTCTCGTCAATAAACTGAAGGTGCATTCCGTCGTCCTCTTTGCTCTTTTTATCGGGGACGAGAATGCATGAAAGTTTTACGAGAGCACCGGCAAACGGGAACATTATTACCGTACTCACTACGTTAAATATGATATGAACGAGTGATATCTGCATCATCACGTTGTCGCTCATGGCCTGTATCCACTTCGTAAACGGGAGAAACATGGATATAATAACAAAGACAATCGTACCGATTACATTAAAGAGAATGTGCATAACCGCGGTACGCTTTGAATTTGTTTTTGTACCTATTGTTGAAAGAAGCGCGGTAACGCAGGTACCTATATTCTGACCGAAAATTATATATACCGCAAATGAAAGCGGCACAAGCCCCTGCGACGCGAGAGCCTGAAGTATGCCTACGCTTGCCGCCGAGCTCTGAATGACGCCCGTAACGCCTGCGCCAATGAGTATGCCTACAAGAGGATTGTCCGCATTTACTATCCAGTTGCGGAACACCTCCGAATCTTTCAGCGGGTTCATGGCGTTTTGCATAAGCTCCATACCCATAAACAGCATACCGAAGCCCGCAAGCGCCTGCCCGACATATTTCAACGAATTCTTTTTGGCAAAAAGAATCATAAATGCACCTATAAATATAGCTATCGGCGCTATACCCGTAAGATTCAGCGAGACGAGCACGCTTGTGGTGGTGGTACCGATATTTGCACCCATAATAACGCCTATCGCCTGCGTTAAATTCATAAGACCGGTATTAACAAAGCCCACAACCATAACCGTGGTTGCCGAGGAGCTTTGTATAAGCGTTGTTATGAGGAAACCCACAAGCACCGCAAGAAAGCGGTTTTTTGTCATTTTTTCAAGCAGACGTTTAAGACGCGACCCTGCCGCGAGCTCAAGCCCCTCGCCCATAAGCTTAATGCCGTACAAAAGCAAGCCGAGACCGCCTGCAAAGGTCAGATAATTAGTAATACTCAAATTTTTCCACCTTTAAAACACTCTGTTTTCCGCCGCTTTGCGTTTTTCGCTGAGTTTGAATTCCTTACCGTCTTCACCCATATGATATATTGTTTTGTTTACGGAAATACCGGTTTTGCCGGTTACCCTTGAATAGTTTATGCCTTTTTTGCGAAGATAAGTCTTATACCACTCAAGTCTTTTCAAAAAGTCCTTATATCTTCTGTTTTCAAGGTTTGTCCACGCAACCTCGGAAAGAGCGGCAATACGCGGATAAATCGAAAACTCAAGTGCGCGCGGAGTATCTATCCACTCAGTCCAGTTCTCCGCTTCTATTCCTATTACGCGCTGACCCGATCTGCCGAAGCCCGATTTTACGATATTATATTTATACACTTTTTTGAGCGAGATAACCGAATACTTGCAGTCAAAGTAGAAATACGACGTGGGAGAAAGAATAATATCACGCTTATATGACTGCTTTTTGACTTCGCCCGAATTTGACGGCAGCCAGTACTGACACGCAATATCCGGTGAAAAGCTGTCGTTTATGCAGTCGTTCCAAGCAATGGGCGTTTTGCCGTACTTTTTAAGTATCTCGCTTATACGAGTCATATAGTAGCCCTGAAGCTCTTTTGAATTTTTAAGACCGTTTTTCTCCTTTACCGCACTGCACTTGGGGCAGTCGTCCCAAATCTTGTGTCCCTTTGACGCCTCGTCGCCGCCGATATGGAAATGCGTACTTGTGAATAGAGGACAAATCTCAGAAAACAGCTTGTCAATGAAATCATACGCGTCTTCGTTTCCCGGACAAATTGCAGCGTCGAATATGCCGTTTTCGCAAGTCGGCTTAAACTCGCGCGGCTTACAGGCAAACTCGGGATACGCCGCAAGTATTGCCGAAGTATGACCCGGCAAATCTATTTCGGGAATAACCTCTATATTAAGCTTTGCGGCATATGATACTATATCCTTTATTTCTTCCTGCTTATAGTAATGGAAATACTCTCCGCCGCGATGCTTTAAGCCGAGGCCCTCAAGTCCGGCATATTCTCTTTTTGAACTTATTTCGTTAAGTTTCGGGAACAGCTTGCTCTCTATTCTGAAGCCCTGATCATCGGAAAGATGCCAATGGAATTTATTTAATTTTAAAAGCGCCATATTTTGAAGCAGCTTTTTTACGGTTTCGGCGCCGAAGAAATGGCGGCACTCATCGAGCATAAGTCCGCGATATTTGAACGCAGGCTTATCGTTTATGTAAAGGCAGTTTACAACTGCCTTGCCGTCTGTCTTTTCGGACTGCATTATTATAATTTTCAGCGTGACAGCCCCGTAAAACGCACCTGAGACAGAGGAAGCTTTTATCATTATACCGTCAGGAGAAACCGAAAGAGAGTAAGCCTCATTTTCCATTCCGGCAACCTTTTGGAATTTAATTGCACCCTCGCCTTTTACGGGCTTTGTTTTGAGATAGTCGGTAAGAAATCTGCCGGCAGAAACAAATTCGGGTGAACAAAGAACCTCGGTATTTGAAGAAATTACGTATGTACCGTCCTTTGAAGTATAGTTATTCGGCTTGGGGATAATGTTATATTTAAGCATTTCCAACGACCCTTTCGCAAAAATAATATCCTTTTGTCTCAGAAATTACCATTACGGTAATTATAGCAAAAACAAAAGGATATTAAAAGCCTTATTTCATTTTCTGCGCTAATTTCTCATAAATCTCAATTATTTTGAACCGCGGTTCAAATTTTGGGTCACTTTCTACAACTTTAAGCTCGTCATCGGACAAAACGTCTTTAAGTTCCGTATCATCGGAGGATTCGGCGGCGGGCAAACACATAGGCGGAAACATAACGCACCACCAGTTTTTGCCCTTGCCCTCGCCTATTATTACGCGTACAGCCTCATATTCACCGGCAGGAAGGGTAATACGGTCATCATAAGTCCGCGTTGAAAAAAAGTCCTTACCTATTTCGAGTCTGACGTCATAATCAAATCCGTTTTCGCGTATCACTTTGCGTGCCGCCTCCTCAAGCCGCTCCTTTTGCGGTATAAGCACCCTTTCGGCATCCGCACTTGTGAGAGAGCCGTCAAATATGTCCTTTCCCTCTTTGAGTACGGCGTCGCGCACCTTGAGCTTCAAAGCCTGATCTTCGTCGCTGTTTGAATTTGCTATTACGTGCATACGCAATACGTCGTGCCTTACGTCACCGCACGACGCGGCAAAGGATACAAGGCTGAAAACCGACGTTATAACAAGCGCTACTGCTATTGATATTTCCAATCTTCGAATAAGTTTTTCTGTTTTTGTTTTCATATGTTTTTTCATCCTTTCGTAAGGTAATTATTGGAAGAAAAATCATATTTATACAAAAAGAAAAAGGAACGCGGAGAAATTTCCCGGCGTTCCCGAATCTCGATATTTTAAAGCTGGCTCAATGCATCGCCTATACTCTTTTCAAGAGCTTCTTTACCGTATTTGTCTATCTCGTTTTTATCTCTTGCCTCATGGGTGAGACAGCCCGCGCCGCCGATACATCCGCCGACACACGCCATGCCCTCGATAAAGTTATTTTTAAGGATTCCGCGTGACGCCTTTAAAAGAGCCGTTTTGCACTCTTCTATACCGTCGCACGGAAGCGGATCAACGGCAAAGTCGATATTCTGCTCTTTAAGAGCCTGCCCGACAGCCTCGGAAACACCGCCGCTGCGCGCAAATATTCTGCCGTAATAAGACGCATTGTCAAGTACGTCCTCAGGAAGAGCGGTAAGCTCTATATCACGCGAATCTATAAGAGCCTGAAGTTCCTCAAATGTGAGTACACAGTCCACGTATTTTGCAACCTTTTCCTGTTTTATCTCGGCTTTTTTTGCCGTGCAGGGTCCTATAAAAATGACCTTTGCCGTTTCATCGGTCTCTTTTATGTACTTCGCTATTGCAGCCATGGGTGACAGATTGTGAGAAATCTTATCGGTAAGTTTCGGATAAAACTTCTTGACATAGTCAACAAACGCCGGGCAGCAAGAGCTCGTAAGAAAACCTTTTTCGGCAAGCTCTTTTGATTCGCTGTATGCTACAATATCGGCTCCGAGAGCAGCCTCAACCACGCTGTAAAAGCCGAGCTTTTTAATCGCGGTCACAACCTGACCGAGCTTCGCATACACAAACTGACTCGCTATCGACGGGGCCACCACGGCATACACGTTATAATTTTCGCCGCCGTTACTGTCTTTTAACATTCTTATGGCGTCAAGTATAAACGACTTGTCCATAATTGCGCCGAACGGGCAGGCATAAGAGCAGGCGCCGCAGTTTATACATTTGTTATTATCTATCTGAGCGGGATTTTCTTCGCTGTCCGCCATAGAAATCGCCTTTATTTTGCACGCCTTTTCACATGGCCTTGTATAATTTGAAATTGCACTGTACGGGCAAACCTTAGCGCACTGACCGCAGTTTACACACTTGGTTTTGTCAATGTGCGCTTTTTGATTTTCATCAAAAGAAATCGCACCCTTGCGGCAAGCGCCTTCACAGCGGTGAGCTATACAGCCTCGGCAGTCATGCGATACCTGATAACCGCTTGCGGGGCACTCGTCGCAGGCTATATCTATAACCTCAATTATATTTGGGTTTGCCCTGTTGCCGCCGCAGGCAAGCTTTATGCGCTCGGCTACTATTGCGCGCTCCTTATATATACAGCAACGCATTGTAGCCTTGTCGCTCGTTACGGTCTTTGCAATATCGTTAAAATTATTTGCAAGGGAAAACTCTCCCTCGTCAAATGCTATTCGCGCAACCTCACGAAGGACCTTGTATTTTAAAAGCTGTACCTTCGTATCAAATTTTTTCATTCAATTCACCCTTTGTTAAAAATAACTTACTTTGATCCTTTTACCCATTTTTTTCAGATATTCCGAAAGCTCCGTAACAAGCTGCATCTTGATATTAAAGTTTATGGGAAGATTGGGATTTTGATGTGCCGGATTTATTGCAGTTCCGACAAAGAAATTTATATCAGTCGCCTCCTGAAAAAGTATGCGCGCTATCTGCGACGCACCGTCCGCACGGACGCTCCAGTCGGCGTAAATATCGTCATCATTAAGGTAACTCTTGGCGTACTCGAGCACTCGGCTCATAGTAATTACGCCCTCGGTAGTCAAATCGACGCCATCAATTTCTGCTATGGGCGGTATTTCGGGGTCAAGATATTTTAAATCCGTTTTGACCTCTTTGCCCAAGAACTCGGCGGCAAGCGTAGACGTAGTGCCTCCGCAAACAATATGTTTGCCGGTCTTGCCGAAAAACAGCGACATCATTTTATTGACGTCTGCGGGATCACGCGGCGGTCCCATAAGAAGATTTACGGATTTCCGCTCGCGTATTTTCACTGCGCAAACAGTAGTATCGTCACCCGGCTTTCCATCATATAGTTTATCACACTGGTCAAGCAGTAATGACGAAAGCGTTTTGGCGGTAAAATCGGGGCGATAATACTCTTCCATAAACTTGATTATCTGGTCGCGCTGCCAGCCGAAATTCATATTTTCACCTATGCCGGCATAAACCGCTCCGTCGCTCGTAAAAATCAGCGTATCGTTGAGTTTTAAGGATATTTTTGATTTATATATCATCTTACCGTCAATTTCCGCTGCGGTCTCGGGATACACAAGGTTTTTGCCGTCGCGCAGTAAAATGACGTGCGGATTGTCATATTGGGCTATTTCAGCCTCTTTGTTATCTATTATACGTACTATGGTAAACGTGCTGTAAGCCACTCCGCGCACCGAACAGATAGGCAGGGTTTTCGCTATTGTGTCAACGCACATCTCAAGCGGCATATTGTTTGCAATCATAGTGGATATTATCTTTGAAGTCAGGGTTGAGAGAATGTTGGCTTTTACGCCCGAACCGAGCCCGTCGGCGAGCACCACAACGTAATCATCGTCGCCCTGCTCTATAACCTCCACCATATCGCCGCACAGCTCTTCGCCGTACTTGGTAAGACTCATATGGCCTATGTCTGTGCAAAGATTATTCATCTTTCAGCGACTCCTTAAGCTTAGTAAGAGCTATCTTGGTCTCGGCCGTAGTCTCGCCGAGCAGAGAAGCTATCTCCTGAACTATACGCATTTGCTTTTCGACAACCTTATCCGTTATTTCTATTGTCTGGCGGCTGAGTTCCGCCTTCTTTTCCCTTTCGGTCTCTTCGGCGGTAACGTCGCGCATAATGCACATAAGTATATGGTAAACATGGTCGTAAACTATGGTTTCTTCAATATATTTCTTGTATTCGGCAAGATAGACGCGTTTATCGTGAATATCTCTTCCGTTTGACAAAACATCCATAAAATCAAACGGCTCCAAAATACGCACAACGGGTTCACCCACAACATCGGAAGCGTAACGGATATTCATAATCTCCCTTGCCGCGGAATTTATCTGCTGAACCACCATATCTTCATTCAATATGAGTATGCCGTTGGGGGTGTTGTTGAGTATATTGTCGGAGAATTTCTCTGCCTTGTCTTTAAGGAACGGAAGACACATTTCAAGATTTGCCTTTCCCTCAAAAACCGCCTGAGCCTTTTCGCGGCAGGTATTGTATCCGCAGGAACCGCAGTTCAGTTCGTCCTCGGGCTTTTGCTTACCCATTTTGCGAAGTATCTCTTCAATTGCCCTGCTGCCTGCCATATTGTGCGGTGAAGCAAGATAAATGAGATTTTTTGAGAGCTCTTCTTCCTTAAAATCGCCGTGCTCAAAGTCTTTGTCGCCTGCCTCCTCGGCAAAACGGCGCACCGTTATATAGTCGCGTATCGGGGCACGATGATTTTTTTCCATAGCAGGACCGCCTATGCAGCTGCCCGGGCACGCCGACATTTCGATAAAGCAATGGTGTATGTTGCCTTTTTCAATATCCTTTACGGCGTGAATACACGAGGACATACCGTCAACAGACATATATGTATAATCGCCGTTATCGCAGAGCATGGTTTTAAGTATGCCGCCTGCGGTCGGGAAAAACCTTGTCTTACCCTTTTCGACGCCGTCATCATCTGTCTCATGCGATAAAACCGTGTCGGTTTCGGCAAGCCAACCCGAAAGTTCCTCAAAGGTAAGAACGCAATCGACCGAGCCGGGATACTCCTCAGCCTCTGCCTTTTTTGATATACAAGGACCGATGAAAACCGTTTTAGCCCCCGGGTGCTCTTTTTTAAGCTTCATACAATGCGCCTGCATTGGGGATACTACTTTGGCAAGATACGGTATTACATCGGGAAAATGCTTTTGCACCAAAAGATTTACGGTGTGACAACAAGTTGAAATAACAATATCCTGCTTTTCGCCGTCAACTATTTTGTCATACTCGTCCTTTACCGTTGCGGCTCCGACGGCGGTTTCTTCAACGCCTGCAAAGCCGAGCGACATAAGCGCTTTTTTCATCGCGGTAAACGACGCGTCGTAATTGGCGATAAACGACGGCGCAAGGCTGACAAAAACTTCGCTGCCGCCTGACAGCAGCTCTTTTGCCTTGTAGACATCGTCGCGTATGATTTTGGCGTTTTGCGGACACGCGACAAAGCACATACCGCAAAGAATACACTCATCCTCAACGATCTGCGCCTGATTAGCCGAAAAACTGATAGATTTAACAGGACAATTCCTGATACATTTATAGCAGTTTTTACAGTTTGATTTTTTCAGCTTTATATACCCTGCCATATTATACACCTTTTTCCTTGCGACGCAAGAGTTTTATGACAGCCTGTCAAGCACGTTTGTTTTAAAGAAATCCTCAACGGTATCGGGCGAAACGGAGAAGAGCTCCCCGTCTACGGTAACGCTGACGCCGTTTTGGCAGTTACCCATACAGAACTTTCCGCTGAGAGTAACTTTGTCTTTTAGGTTATTGTCGTTTATGAGGTTCTGAAGCTTTTCAACGACTTCACGCGAGCCCTTAAGGTGGCAGGAGCTGCCGATGCAAACTACTACTTTCATATTAATACAATCCCTTTCCCGTAAAACTTTACATATGAGTTTTACTTTAATTTATTTTACCAAAACTTAAATAAAAAGTATATAGGTTTTTTTCGGAAAATTCGCATTTCACAAACAGGTACGGAAAGAAATTTTCAAGCCGTACCTGTTTGTAATTTTATTTTGTTTTAAATCGTACTGTCACAGTAAATCAATTCAAAAACTGGATTTACCGTGCAAAATCAAGCCTTGAAAATATTATTTTCGGC
>DJOQ01000006.1:12563-12723 GCA_002437245.1 Ruminococcaceae bacterium UBA6434 | reverse complement strand
AGTGAATTTATCGCGCAAAATCAAGCCTTGAAAATATTTTTTTCGGCGAGATGCGATGAGAAATTTGCTTTGTGAGCCCCGATTAGTACTAAGGTACGCGAGTGGGCAAACAAAGTGAATTTATCGCGCAAAATCAAACCTTGAAAATATTATTTTCGGC
>DJOQ01000006.1:0-12408 GCA_002437245.1 Ruminococcaceae bacterium UBA6434 | reverse complement strand
AGTGAATTTATCGCGCAAAATCGCCGAAAAGAATCATTCGTAATCTACTACGTCTGCCCATCTCAGGAGAAAATCTCTCTCTTCGGGATTGCCTTTAACGCTTTGAGACGCCGCAACGATAGGAAGCCACTTCTGAACATACTGTTTTGCTGTATCGGTCTTTTTGCAGAACTTATCAAGATACCTGTCGGCAAGCTTCTGTTCACCCTTGAGGCAGAAAAGAAGATATGTTCTTGCCGCGTCCGCAGCGCCGTTACCCTGAGTTACGTGCGCCCAGTCTATTACGTAATTTACGCCGTCGTTTCCTATAATGACATTACTCGGTCTGAAATCACCGTGGCAAACCTTGTTATGGGTATGCATACCGGCAAGACGTGTATGGAGATCATAGCGAGTGGTAGCGTCAAGATCGGTCTGAGATATTTTACCCTGCATTTTATCCTTGAGCTTATTGAGCATGGGGCAGGTCTTGCTTAAAATGCTCATCTGAATATCTACAAAGAGGTCAAGGTATTCTTCTGTCTTTGCAGGATTTTCATCCATAAGCTGCTGAAGAGTTTTACCCTCAATATAATCGGAAACAATGGCCCATTTACCGTCAATCTTGCAAACCTCTATGAGCTTCGGCATAGGGATACCGGTCTCTTCGACGCGTGATTGATTCAAGGCTTCGTTTAAGATGTCCGACTTTTTGTATTCGTCACCGAAAACTTTGATAGCTTTATCGCCGTCTCTGTAAACTGTTTTTGCGGTTCTGACTGCAATAACTTTTTTGAGTTCCATAAAATAATCCTCCCTTATTTACCGTAATATGCTTTAAGATACATCTCTTTAATTTCGCTCATAAGCGGATATCTGGGGTTAGCGCCGGTGCACTGGTCATTAAATGCCTGCTCAACCATTTGGTCAAGTGTATCAAGGAAATACTTTTCATCAACTCCGTAATCCTTAATGCTCTTTTTAATACCGATATGGTCTTTGAGCTCGTCGATTTTCTTAATGAGATTATCGAGCTTTTCTTCGTTGGTCTTGCCCTTTACGCCGAGAGCGTCGGCAACTTCACAATACCTTTCGAGGGTGTGCGGATGGTCATACTGCGGGAAAGTACCCATCTTTGCAGGAACTTCGGCAGCGTTGAAGCGAAGAACATAATCTATTAAAAGTGCGTTAGCTATACCGTGGGGAAGATGGTGGAATGCGCCGAGCTTGTGCGCCATTGAGTGGCATACGCCGAGGAACGCATTTGCGAAAGCCATACCTGCCATGGTAGCGGCATTGCCCATTTTTTCACGGGCAACGGGGTCGTTGGGTCCGTTGTCGTATGCTCTCGGGAGATATTCAAATATCATCTGAAGAGCGCGGATTGCGATACCGTCGGTGTAATCGGTAGCCATTACCGAAGCATAAGCTTCAAGGCAGTGTGTAACGGCGTCGATACCCGAAGCCGAAGTCAGACCTTTCGGAGCATTCATCATCATATCGGCATCGACTATTGCCATATTCGGCATAAGCTCATAGTCGGCAAGAGGCCACTTAACGCCTGTGTCGGCATCTGTAATTATTGCGAACGGAGTAACCTCGGAGCCTGTGCCTGCCGAAGTAGGTATTGCGATGAAATATGCTTTCTCACCCATTTTCGGGAATGTATAAACCCTCTTGCGGATATCCATAAAGTCCATAGCCATATCCGAGAAGTCAACGTCCGGATGCTCGTACATTACCCACATAATCTTTGCTGCGTCCATTGCGGAGCCGCCGCCTATCGCTATTATGGTATCGGGCTCAAAGTGGCGCATCATATCGGTGCCCTTGCGAGCGCACTGAAGAGTCGGGTCGGGAGCTACCTCGGAGAAGCAGGCGTGCTGAATACCGAGTTCGTCAAGTTTATCCTCAACGGGTTTTGTATAACCGTTATTATAAAGGAACGAGTCGGTTACTATAAAGGCCTTCTTTTTGCCCATAACGTCACGAAGCTCGTTGAGAGCAACGGGAAGACATCCCTTTTTGAAATATACTTTCTGCGGAGCGCGGAACCAAAGCATATTTTCCCTTCTTTCTGCAACAGTTTTGATATTGATGAGATGCTTTACACCGACGTTCTCGGAAACCGAGTTGCCGCCCCATGAGCCGCAGCCGAGAGTGAGCGACGGAGCGAGTTTGAAGTTGTAAAGGTCACCGATACCGCCCTGTGAAGAAGGTGTATTGACAAGTATACGGCAGGTTTTCATTCTTTCGGAGAATTCCGCAAGCTTATCTTTTTCCGTAACGGCGTTAAGATAAACGGAAGATGTGTGACCGTAACCGCCGTCGGCAATGAGATGCTCTGCCTTTGAAAGCGCGTCCTCAAAGTCTTTTGCTTTATACATGGCAAGTACGGGAGAGAGCTTTTCGTGAGCAAATTCTTCGGAAATGTCAACGCTCTCAACTTCGCCTATCAAAACTTTTGTTGTTTCGGGGATTGTAACGCCTGCAAGCGCCGCTATCTTATATGCCGGCTGACCGACTATCTTTGCATTGAGCGCACCGTTTATAATGATTGTCTTTCTGACCTTATCAAGCTCATCCTTTTTAAGGAAGTAGCATCCGCGGTATATAAATTCATCTTTGACCTTTTTATACACCTTTTCATGGACGATGCACGACTGCTCGGAAGCGCAAATCATACCGTTATCGAAAGTTTTTGAATGTATAATTGAGTTTACTGCCAAAACTATGTCAGCGGTATCATCAATAATTGCGGGAGTATTGCCGGGACCTACGCCGAGAGCCGGTTTGCCCGACGAATACGCGGCTTTAACCATTCCGGGACCGCCCGTTGCAAGGATTATATCCGCCTCCTGCATAAGAAGATTTGTCATATCAAGCGACGGAACGTCTATCCAGCCTATTATGCCCTCTGGAGCACCTGCTTTGACGGCGGCCTCAAGAACGATTTTTGCGGCCTCTATTGTGGATTTTTTCGCTCTCGGGTGCGGGCTTATAATAATGCCGTTTCTGGTTTTAAGGCAGATAAGGGTCTTAAATATTGCGGTAGATGTGGGGTTGGTGGTGGGGATAACCGCCGCAACAACGCCTATCGGCTCTGCGACCTTTTTCATACCGAACGCGCTGTCTTCCTCAATTACACCGCAGGTCTTTGTATTTTTATATGCATTGTAAATATATTCTGCGGCATAGTGATTTTTGATTATCTTATCTTCTACTACGCCCATTCCGGTCTCTTCAACAGCCATTTTTGCAAGCGGGATTCTCGCCTTATTTGCTGCGATAGCCGCCGCTTTAAAAATCTTATCGACCTGCTCCTGAGAGTAAGTCGCAAAAATCTTTTCCGCCTCTCTGACTCTTGAGAGAAGGGCTTCAAGCTTTTCAACCGAATCGACAATCTCATGCTTGTTTTGAGTTTCCATAGATATATATTCTCCTTTTAAGATATTACAAAATTCACAGCAGTTCTTTTCTGATATGAGAGGAAAGAACCGCCAATGCCGAGGCAATATTCATATCCTGTATAAGTATGCCGGGCTCAGCCGTAAGATGAACCGGAGCGAAGTTCAAAATCGCAAGTATTCCGCTTTTTACAAGCTCATCGCACACGCTCTGGGCGCTGTCAGCCGGCACGGCTATAATTGCCAAATGCACTTTCAGTCTCTTGCAAAGTTCACCGAGCTTTCTCATAGGGAAAACGGGTTTCTCTTTTTCAAAAGGATCTTCGTCGAAATTTACCGCGTCAAACCCGGCAACTATGCGAAATCCGCATTCCGAGAAGCCGCCGTAATGAAGCAGCGAGCTGCCGAGACTTCCGACGCCTACTATAACGGCATCGGTTGTGTTGTCATAGCCGAGGAAACTTTCAAGATCCTTTATAAGTTTCGCCGTCTCATACCCTATTTTGGGTTTTCCGGCACATGAACTGACCTTTGCAAGGTCCTTTCTGACCTGAACCTCGTTGAGATCAAGGTCGGCTGCCATTTTCGGCGCGGATATGTACAACACTCCGTCCGTCGCCGCTTTTTTGAGATATGACAGATAAAAAGGTAACCTATAAAGTGCCTGCCTCGATATTTCACGGACAGGCAAAGCCTGCTCTCGCATATCTTTGACCTCACTATCAGTAATTGCTTACTGATAAAATCATAGCTTATTGTTAAATGTTTGTCAATGGTAAATTGTTATTATTTTAACATTTAGAACCATAGACAAAATAAACACATCTGCGCGCAGGTTTTTGTGCGAGTTTACAACTTCATAATTTGCATATCAATCAGCATATCGTACTATGCCAAGAGCTGTTTTTCATAACGTATTATGTCCGCTGTACCGCAAGATGAATATACAAAGCTCAAAGCGCCTTGTTTTTATTGAGTTTGCACATTTACAATAAAAAACAAAGATGTTAAAATATGATTTAAATGCGTATATACAAGTAAGGGTTGATGGGTTGTGAAAATAGTTACAATAATATGCGGTCTGCTCTTTTTGGGATTCGGAATTCCGATGGTGAGCGGCAAAGCAGAAAATTTTGTTGTCGGAAGCGCCTCTCCCGACAATGAACTGAGAAAAAACTTTGATACCAAAAAGCTATGCAGAATATTCGGCATTTATTTGATTTTCGTCGCGGTATTTACGGCGCTTTTGGGGTTCTTCTTTAACAGGGAATTCTTTACCGCCTATTTTATTTGTGTTCTTGCAGGTGCACTCATATGCATTGTAACCGTTGCGCTAACCTGCCGAAAAAAGTCCGAATAATTCTGCCGCAAACGTCTTATCAGGCTACATAGGACATTTGCTTTGCACAAAGTCGTAGCCGGAAAGGTCTGAATAAAATATGGATTACGCTAAGGAATCTCTCAAAAAACATTATGAATGGCACGGAAAAATTGAAATTAAAACTCGCGCCAAGGCAGACAGTAAAGACGCCCTTTCACTCGCCTACACCCCCGGTGTAGCACAGCCGTGTCTTGAAATACAAAAGGACATAAACAAGTCGTATGAGCTTACAAGACGTTGGAACACGGTAGCTGTTGTCACCGACGGAACGGCGGTTCTCGGTCTCGGAGACATAGGGCCCGAAGCCGGTATGCCCGTAATGGAGGGCAAATGCGTTCTCTTTAAAGAATTCGGAGACGTTGACGCCATACCGCTCTGCGTTCGCTCAAAAGACGTTGACGAGATAGTTAACTGCATTTCTCTTCTCGCCGGCAGCTTCGGCGGAATAAATCTTGAGGACATTGCGGCTCCGAGGTGTTTTGAAATTGAGCGCAAGCTCAAGGAAAAGACCGATATACCGATTTTCCACGACGACCAGCACGGCACGGCAGTTGTTGTTGCCGCCGCAATAATAAATGCACTCAGAGTTGTGAAAAAAGAACTCAAAGACTGCACGGCTGTCTTTTCCGGTGCAGGTGCGGCAGGAATAGCCATTGCAAAGCTGCTCATAGGCCAGGGAATAAAGAATGTTATTATGTGCAACAGCCACGGCATTATCTGTGACGGCGACGAAAAACTGAATCCCGCACAAAAAGAAATTGCCAAAATAACAAACAAAGAGCATAAAACAGGCTCTCTTGCCGACGCTTTTAAGGGTGCGGACATATTTATAGGTGTTTCGGCACCCGGAATTGTAACCGAAGAAATGGTTGCCTCCATGGCTAAAGACCCGATAGTTTTGCCGATGGCAAATCCCGTTCCCGAAATACTGCCCGATAAGGCAAAAGCTGCCGGTGCGGCTGTTGTCGGTACGGGCAGAAGCGACTATCCGAATCAGATAAACAATGTGCTTGCGTTTCCCGGAATATTCCGCGGCACTCTCGACTGCCGAGCTTCCGAAATAAACGAAGAAATGAAAATAGCTGCCGCAAAAGCAATAGCTTCGCTTGTCTCGGACGAAGAACTCTCCGCCGAATACATTTTACCTAAGGCGTTCGACGAAAGAATAGGTAAAACGGTTGCAAAAGCCGTTTACGACGCAGCCGTGAAATCCGGTGTATCAAGAATATAATCACACGGGTTAATTGCGCAATAATAAAATTTAACTGTATAGAAAACGCTCCGAAGTTTAAACTTCGGAGCGTTTTATTTTTAAAGATTCAGTTTATATTTTCTTAAGTCCTACCGACAAGCCCTTACCTATTGCCGAGCCGAGCACGGCGCACACAACAAGCTCGATAGGCGCGTTTATGCCCGCCGCTATACCTATAACGGTAGTAAGGATATTTGTAGCTCCGCCGAGGGCATTTGACTGCTCGGGCGTAAAGGTTGTATTCATAAATAACAGAGCCAAGAACCCAAGGAAAAAGATGGTGTTAAAAGCCGAGCCGCAAATGCTTGCGACGAGGTAGTTTGCGCCGTCTTTTTTAGTCTTTTTCGTCACGGCATTAAAGATAAGCCCCGTAAGCCAACCTGCAAGCACGCGCGGAACTACGCAAACGATAAGCGTTTTAATTACGCTTATTGAAAGCAGGATTGCCCCGAACGCACTCAAAGAAAAGCACTGAATGAAGCTTGAGATGCCGAAAACAAGTCCCAAAAAAGCTCCGGCGGCAGGTCCTAAAGTAACCGCACCTATGATAACGGGCACCATAATAAGCGTCAGTTCAAGCGGGCCGAACTTCAAATAGCCTATGGGCGTGAAGGTCATTACGGCAATAATTGCGGTAAGAAGAGCTAATTCGACTAAGCGAACAGTCTTTTGCATTCTTGCCTTGTTTGTGGTTTTTGACATATATAATCCTCCTTGCTGCTGCTCCGCAATGCGGATGCAACGCAAAATAATGAACTATGTAAAAACTAAGCGTTATATTCGATTGTTAATTGCTGTTTTTATCATAAATGGCTTTAAGGCCATATAAAAGCAAATCATCGTCGTGGATAATATTGTGACGGCAATATCCTATTACATAGGAGGAAAGGCCGCCGGTTGCAACAATGGTTTTAGGTTCGCCGAGCTGCTCTGAAAAACGGTCAAGCATACCGTCTATCATATCCGCAGTACCGAAAACAATACCGGATTGCAAGCATTCTATTGTATTTGTGGCGCAGGCGTGCGGCGGAGAAGCAAGTGAAAATGACGGTAAAAGAGACGCCTGCCCGGAAAGAGCCTTCATTGATATTTCAACACCCGGCGCTATTGTGCCGCCGTGATACCCGCCGTGTTCATCAACTGCATATATTTTTGTGGCTGTACCGAGATCAATGACAAACGCAGGCATTTCATAGCGAACTATGGCGCCCACCGAACCTGCAACAAGGTCCGCACCGAGCTCTGCCGGATTGTCTATTAAAATATTAAGCCCTGTTTTTACACCCGGAGCTATAATAATAGGCTCTATACCGCAAACTTTATTAACCGCCGTTTTTATTTTTCTTGTTAGTTCCGGAACAACCGAGCTTAAAACAGCACCGTTTATTTTGGGCGGTTCCAAATTGTGCATTTTAAATATAGCAAGAAATTCAACGGCAAACTGATCGTCCGTTCTGTTACGCTCGGTGGCAAGTCGCGAAACAAAACTCAACTTATCACCGTCAAACACTCCGAAAGTAATATTAGTATTACCGATATCTATAGTCAGTATCATAAATTCAGTAATGGCACAAAATGCGCCGTTCCTTTCATATAGCTTTAAGTCTGTGACAGTCTATATTTTAATACATAGAATAAAAAAAATCAAGCGGCTTTGCTTTTGCAAAGCCGCTTGCTATAATTACAGGGTTAATTATTTATCCTCTTTTTTCTTCTTGGTGAGAACAAGAGCGATACCAGCTGCAACAGCTACGCCTGCTACTGAGAAGAGAGCAACATCGCCGGTCTGCGGGATCTTACCGGTTGAAGCCGAAGAACCGCTCTTTGAAGTTGCTGACTTCTTGGTAGTTGTTGTTGAGTCGTCATCTCCGCTTCCGCCGCCGAAGAGATTCTTAATTGTCTCAAAAGCCTTGCCGAAGAAACCCTTTACGCCGTCGATAGCGCTTGTGGTAGTCTCTGTCGGACCTGCGGTCTCGTCATTCTTCTTGGAAACATCTTCCTGACGAATTACTTCTGCGGTAAGAGCAGCGTAAGCACTGTCGGAAAGAGCGGGAACATACTCGTCTTCTCCCTCGGGAGCCGGCTGAGTAGCGTGCATTTCATCAAGAACCTTCTGGATGTCTTCATAGTCCATTCTGCTCATTGCATTTATGATTACAGCAGCTTTTTCAGGGTTATAAGTGGTGGGGTTACCATCGGCATCCGGCTTATAAGGATTATTGTCAAAATCCGTGAAAAGGTAATTATCTATAACTTCGGCAATATATTGTCTCTGTTCGTTGGTGAGAGAATCAAGAGCAGTTCTTATAGAATCTGTGGTAGAAGGTGTGTCCGGATTGGAACCTGAACCGCTACCGGAGTTGCTGCCTTTGGTAAGAGCGTTAAGTATCATAGTTAAAACGTCAGCACCAACTTTACCGCTGTCGGCGATTTTGCCGAGAACAGTAATCAATTCTGCGATAACAGCCTCATCCATATTGCCATTGCTGTTGATAATGATGCTTACTAACTGTTTAACAGTATCGGTAGCACCGCTCAAATCAACATCGGGAAGAGTGATGTTGCCGAGTATATCACCTATTCCGCCGCTTGATGAAGAATCTTCAGCAAAAGCCGGAAGGCAGAATGAAAATGCCATCACTAAGGAAAGCAATACTGCTAAGAACTTTTTCATAATTAAATCCCTCTTATTTCAATTATTTGAGTTGTCACTCATTATTTAATGACATTTTACTATATGTTTTTGCGGTTGTCAACTATAAAAAGAGAATATTTTTTAATAATTTTGGTGTTTTTTTAACCGATCGCACTTTAAAATATGTTCTTTTGCACACACAGGGTATAATATGCCGTTTTGGACGATTTTGTGTTGACGGCTGAAGTCGACAACTATATAATGTATTCATAAAAATCAAGGAGGCTATTATGCGAACGTCCGAAAAAATATTTTTATGGCTCGGGACTGTATCGTTTATACTTATACTTGCGGACCTGCTTCTCGAAGTCTTTTCCTTATCGCTTTTTTTAGGCTCAAAACGACTTGTTTCTTACATCGGCATACTTATTATAATATGCGCCGTGAGCTTTACTGTTTTATGCTTTCTTGTCATCAAAAATCACCGTGATCGTTTCAAAAATAAAGGAACACGGATTTTTTTAAGAGCAATTTCGGTAATTCTTTGCGTAATGCTTTGTCTTGCCGGACTCGTTGCGGACGGTATTTTATACACCGACACCGTAAAAAAAGACACTTCGGCAGACAAGCGACATACTATTATAATTGACAGTGAACCAAGTTCGGGCGAATGGAATATGACCGTTTACAGGCGGTACTCCCCTTTTCTTATGTCCGCTCGCGGAAACGGAAAGAAAGTCGTGGATATGGCAGATGAAAACGGTGATATAGACGTTGTATGGACTGACGACGGCTGCCTTGTAAGCTACAAGACTTATAAAACCGACGCAACAAGCGTTGATGATACCGAAACCGTAACGCTGCGGTTCTATTATAATGAAAAAACAGGTAAATAATTGTAAAACCACTTATAAGAGGTGTTTTTTATGTGGCTCGTTTTAGCATTTTTGTCTGCCGGTTTTGCCGGAATAACAGCAATTCTCGCTAAAATAGGCATCAGGAACGTCAATTCAAATCTTGCCACGGCTTTGCGCACAATAGTTGTTCTTTTGTTCTCGTGGCTGATGGTCTTTATTGTCGGCTCCGCCTCCGGAATAAAGGAAATAAGCGCAAAAACATTTATATTCCTGATTTTATCCGGTCTTGCCACGGGCACTTCATGGCTTTGCTATTTCAGAGCGCTCCAGCTCGGCGATGTCAACAAGGTTGCTCCCATAGACAAATCAAGCACGGTACTTACAATGATACTTGCCCTGATTTTTCTCGGAGAAAAGCTGACCGCAGTTAAAATAATAGGTATGGTTCTTATCGGTGCAGGAACATTTCTTATGATTGAAAAGAAAAAAACAGATAATTCCTCCGCCGACAAAAAGAACGGAACTTCACTTATATATGCTCTGCTTTCCGCAATTTTTGCGGCTTTGACCTCAATCTTCGGAAAAGTCGGCATAGAGGGCGTAGAGTCAAATCTCGGCACGGCGATAAGAACCGTGGTTGTTCTTTTTATGGCTTGGATTTTGGTCTTTGCGGAAAAGAAACAGGGCGAAATCAAGAACATTGATAAAAAGAGCTGGCTGTTTTTGGTCCTATCGGGGTTCACCACAGGCGGCTCATGGCTTTGCTATTACGGAGCACTGAAAGAGGGTACGGCAAGCATTATTGCGCCGATAGACAAATTGAGCATTGTTGTAACCGTAGCCTTTTCATACATAATATTAAAGGAAAAGCTTTCAAAAAAGGCTTTTTGGGGACTCATACTGATAGCAGCGGGAACCTTGTCGCTTCTTATTAAATACTGATTGAAACGGAGACTCATATGTACGGACTTTTGGGAGAAAAATTAGGTCACAGCTTTTCGCCGCAGATACACGCCCTGCTCGGCGATTATGAATACAGATTATTTGAAAAGCAAAAAAATGAGCTTGACGACTTTTTTAAAAGCAGAAATTGGGACGGCATAAATGTAACGATACCGTATAAAAAAGCCGTTATCCCATATCTTGACCGTCTTTCGCCCTCTGCCGAAAAAATAGGGAGCGTAAACACGATAGTTGCCGAAAAAGACGGCACGCTTACGGGATATAACACGGATTACGACGGATTTTCGTATTTAATTAAAGTTTCGGGAATAACAGTAAAAAACAAGAAATGTCTCGTTTTGGGTTCGGGCGGTGCATCATTAACGGTAATAGCGGTGCTTAAAGATAAAAAAGCACGAGAAATTGTCAACATTTCGCGTTCGGGAGAAAACAATTACGGAAATATAGACCGGCATTTTGACGCGGACATAATCGTAAACACAACGCCCGTCGGAATGTATCCGAACAATCTAAATTCGCCGTTATCGCTTGACGGATTTAAAAATCTTTCCGGTGTTCTGGATATAGTGTACAATCCGCAAAAGACCAAGCTGATACTTGACGCCGAAAAGCGAAATATCAAAGCGTTGAGCGGTCTTTCAATGCTTGTTGCTCAGGCAAAAAGAGCTGCCGAGCTGTTTTTGAATACAAAAATACCCGACAGTAAAAATGACGAGATATATCGTAAGCTCTCGCTCAAGATGAAAAACATTATTTTAATAGGTATGCCGGGGTCCGGCAAAACGACGGTCGGAAAAAGAATTGCCGAAACTTTGAACCGCGATTTTATGGATACGGACGAAATGATAGTAAAGAACGTCGGCAAACCCATTCCCGACATATTTGCAAACGGCGGAGAAAAGCTCTTCAGAAAATATGAGCACGAGGCGGTGCTCGCGGCAGGAAAACTCAGCGGCAAGGTAATTTCAACAGGCGGCGGAGTTGTGGTAACGGACGACAATTTTGACGCTCTGAGGCAAAACGGAACGGTAATATTTTTAAACCGCAACACCTCTTATCTGCCGACAGACGGCAGGCCGCTGTCGCAGAGTAACGACCTTAACGAGATGTTCAAAAAGAGACTTCCGCTTTACAGAAAATTCTGTGATATTGAAGCGGACGGAAATGCTACGATAGAAAATGTTGCGAACAATATTTTAAAGGAGCTGCAAAATGAAAATACTTGTGATTAACGGTCCGAACATCAATATGCTCGGCATAAGGGAGCCTGCAATTTACGGCGACAGAAATTATGAGTCCCTTATAAATCAGATAAACGTCTGGGGCGCGGAGCTTCATGCCGAGGTTGAATGTTACCAATCGAACCACGAGGGCGATATAGTAGACAAGATACAAGACGCATTCGGCAAATTTGACGGTATAGTCATAAATCCGGCAGCATATACACACACAAGCGTTGCAATTCTCGACGCGCTGAAAGCCGTTTCCATACCCGCTTGTGAAGTACATATTTCGGACGTTAACGAGCGCGAGGAATTCAGGCACATTTCGTACGCCGGTATGGCGTGCGAGGCGCACTTTATAGGTCTCGGATTTGACGGTTACAAGAAAGCTATGGAATATCTGTGTGAAAAATACAAATAAAAGAGCATAAAATAAACGGAGTTGTAAGGCTGAGCGTTCATAAGGAAGTATTGGTTTCTCGCATAAAAATCTCTTATGCTTTTGTCAAAAAGCCTCGCAAGGCGACAGCCTTGCTTCATTTCTTGACTTCGGCATAAAAAATTTTTATAGCTATGAAACTGCGAAGCACTTCAAAATGATATATTTTTGATACAAGAAAATGCACCCCTCAGATAAGTTTGGGCTTATCTGAGGGGTTATGCAAAAAGATGTTATTTTGAAGCAATACTGCCTTATAAGCACTCAGCCAA
>DJOQ01000009.1 GCA_002437245.1 Ruminococcaceae bacterium UBA6434 | reverse complement strand
CAAGCTCATCGGCTCCGCTCAGCGTGTTCCGGTTCCGACCGGTTCTACCACCATCCTTACCGCTGTTGTTAAGGGTGCAGACGTTACCAAAGAGGGCATCAACGCCGCTATGAAGGCAGCTTCTTCCGAGAGCTTCGGCTACAACGAAGATCCTATCGTTTCTTCCGATGTTATCGGTATGAGATACGGTTCACTCTTTGATTCAACTCAGACCATGGTTTCTCACATCGCCGACGACCTCTATGAGGTACAGGTTGTTTCTTGGTATGATAACGAGAACAGCTACACCAGCCAGATGGTAAGAACCATTAAGTATTTCGCCGAGCTTTAATCGGTAAATCGCAGTTTTTGAGTACCCGCCGACCTTGTGCCCGGCGGGCACTTTTTTTAAAAAGGTGTTTACAAAATTTATTTTGTATGCTACAATAACTATAATTCTTTACTGGATATTATAGCTATCACTGTCCGGTAATGAAAAATTTTTTCAAAGGGAGAGTTCCTACATGAAGAAAATGGCTAGCCTCTTGGTTGTAGCGGCCCTTCTCATTTGCATGGCAGTTCCGGCTTTTGCCGCAACCGGCATCAACACTTATGAGGAAAAACTCATCACATATGTCAAGACTGCATATGTTGTTGACGGCACTACAATCAGTGTTCCCGATGAGTATATCACTGCTCTTGAGAACATTTTCTCTAACGTTGATCTCACTGAAGATCAGTACAACCAGATCAAGGGCATTCTCGACGAAGCTCTTGAATACTGCAAGGCTAACAACCTCGCAAAGCTTTCAGACATCACCGAGAAGAAAGCTACTAACACCCTTCTCGCTTATGCTAACAAAGCTCTCGGCGTTGTAGGCTACAGCGTAACCGCTTCGGGTTCGCTTACCGATGCTGATCACGGCCTTCTCACCATCCTCGATTCAGAGGGCAAGGTAGTTGCTAAACTCCATCCGGCTGTTACTTACAGCAAGGGCGGTCAGGGCGGCACTATCGCTAAGACCGGCGCTGACTTCACTTCAGCTGCATTCTGCGGTCTTGCTGCAGTAGCTGTTCTTTCAGCTGCAGGCGTAGCAGTAAAGAAGTTCCGTAAAGATTCAGATGACTGATTCCGGTACTAATCGGAGTAAGAAGAGCTATCGGAAGAGTTTTATAATTCTTCCGATAGTTTTTTTGCTTGTAGGCTATTTGCTGTTCTTTATTTGCCTTACTCCAATACTCAGCCCCCTTGTCTCGATTTACGAGCTTGCATTTTCAAATGCAAACGTCAACACCATTGTCGAACCCGGGGAGAACAGCGCATTTAATGGTGGCAGCGGTGTGGATAACGGTTATCTCACATCGGGCGATATAACATTTCCGTCTTACGGCGACCATTTCGGCCATATAACCGTAGAGGGAACCGATATTGATACGGACGTTATTTTCGGCGACGATACTTCGTTGCTTAAAAAAGGCGCTTGTATGTCGTTTTACAGCCATATTCCGGGCTGCGGCAGGGGCATACTTATAGGCGCCCATAACAATACTTATTTTCACACGCTTCAAAACGTGCAGACGGGTGCGCTCGTAAATTTGAGCACCACCTACGGTAACTTTGTTTACCGCGTCTATCTCACAAATGTAATAAACGTAGACACAGACAGCTCTTACCGCGCCGCGCTCAACGGCGATAAGGAGACGCTGATATTATATACCTGCTACCCCAACAACACTCTGTCGCTCACGCCGTACCGCTTTATGGTGTACTGCGAAAAGGTGTCGGGACCGCACGTGAATATGTACGAATGAGGAGGCGCGTGAAATGACTAAAAACTCAAAAGCCATGCGGCGCGTGCTCTGCGGAGTGGTTTCGTTTTTGCTCTCGTTCTTTTCGTGCCTGTTTGTGATGTGCCTTGTGTTTAAATTCACGGTGCTGAACTCTTCGTTCCTTGTCGGGGTTGAAAAACGCTCGGATTATGCCGAGGCTCTGCATTCGGAGCTTAAAGAGCAGTTCGTCTCATACGGAAGCGCGGGCAATGTTGACGAGAGTTTTTTTGACTCGGTGTTTGAAAACGTCATAACCCCCGACCGTATCGACGCGGACACAAAAACCGTAATTACCGATTTTTATAACGGCGAAGTCAAGGACTCGATTGACACCTCAGATATACAAAGCGAGCTTGAAACGAGACTTTTGGAATACGCCGCCGAAAAGGGCTTTACGGTGGACGGCGAGCTCAAAAACAACATAAAGGATATGGCGGCGCAGTTCGGCGACCTCTATAATTCTTACATATCGCTGTTTTCAAATTCGTATTTCAAATCCGCCGGCAATATGCTCAAGCGCTATAACCCTTATGCCGACTATGCTGCGATAATCGCGGTTACGCTGGCTCTTATCGCGGCTATGGTGCTTCGTATGTCATATAAAAAGCGCAAAAATGTTTACAGATATTTTGTCTATGCGTTTTCGGGTACCACGCTTATGCTCCTTGCGGCGCCGCTTGCCGCGATTATCGGCAGGGTCGGTACAAGAGTAAACATAGGTACAAAATCGCTTTACAGCTTTGCGAGCGGATTTATGACGGACACTCTATGGGCGTTTGTTTTTGCCGCTTTGGCTTCGGCGGCGGTTACCGCGATATTTTATATGCTCAGACGCGTATTTGTAAAAAAGAATATGTAAATGTAAAACAGCCCGAGAACAGTTTTTGTCTCAACTGAAAAAATCCGTGTGCGGCAAAAAGCCGCACACGGATTTTCGGCTTTTATGCTCAGCTTTTAAGCTTTTTCAGCATATTAACCGATTCTAAAACGGAAAAGGCTATTGTCGCAACAGTCAGTATTGTTTTCATCATACAGAAAAATTTAAGCAGCTTTTGCGCCGTGCACATAAGGTTTATATCGCGTTTAATCATATTCATATCCATATTTGTTTTATTCCTTTCGACTTAAAGGTTTAGATAAAAGGACGGCATGGGCAATTGACGGTATGCTCTCGCCCTGAAGTGAGGATGTCGGGGACATAAGCGCACCGGTGGCGACAAAAAGCACGCGCGACAGTTCGCCGCTCTCGAGCCGCCGCATAATATACGAATTTAAAACCGAACCGCTGCAGCCGCAGCCCGAGCCGCCCGAGTGAACGTCCTGCCCTTCTATATCATACAAAAGCAGACCGCAGTCCGCGTGAACGCTCTCAATGACGATTCCGTGGTCCTTTTGCAGGAGCTCGCAGAGCAGTTTTGACCCGACTATGCCGAGGTCGCCCGTCAATATCATATCAAAGTCCGACGGTGAGGCGGCGGTATCTTGAAGAAAATCGGCTATTGTATTTGCCGCGGCAGGCGCCATGGCGGCTCCCATATTGTTTGAATCCTTTATGCCGAGGTCGGTTATCCTGCCGAATGTTACGGCGTCAACCGTGGGCTTGTCGTTTCGCCTGCTTTCCACAACGCTTGCCCCTGCCGCCGTGGCGGTGCGCTGTGAGGTCGGCGTGCGCTGTCCGCCGTATTCGAGCGGAAGCCTGAATTGACGTTCCGCCGAGCAGAAGTGGCTTGAGGTTGATGCAACGGCAACCTTTGCCGCGCCGCAGTCAACGAGCACCGAGGCAAGCCCGAGAGACAGAGCCATTGTGGAGCACGCGCCGTAAAGTCCTATAAAGGGCATATTGAGCGACCGCAGACCGAACGAAGTGCCTATGCATTGGTCCAAAAGGTCGCCTGCGAGAGAAATATCCGCTTCGTCGGGAGTTTTGCCCGCCTTTGTAAGGGCACGCGTCACAGCCTCTTTCTGAAGCGCGCTTTCCGCTTTTTCGAACGAGGTTTCGCCGAGGGTGTCGTCTTCAAAAATGAAGTCGAATTCGTCTTTGAGCGGACCCTCACCCTCCGTTTTGCCCACGACTGCGGCACAGCCTGTTATCGAAGGGTGAGAATTGAGCGCCAAAGTGTATTTACCGAGTCTTTCTACCATTTCTTTGCCTCCGACAAGCTTAATACAGCTTAAAAATATAGCAGATTATTCCGTAGATAAACGCCGAAAATGTGCCGTAAGCTATAACCGGCCCTGCGAGTGAAAACAGCTTTGCGCCCGTGCCGAGTATTCTGCCCTCGGCGCTGTATTCCATGGCAGGCGATACTATGGAATTTGCAAAGCCCGTTATAGGCACTATGGTTCCTGCGCCGGCAACCTTCGCTATTTTGTCAAACACTCCGATTCCCGTAAGAACGGCGGTTATAACTATGAGCGTAGCCGAGACGGCGGCTTTTACCCCGTCCTCGGAAAATCCCGCCATCTCGTAAAGTGAGTTCAGAGCCTGCCCCAGAGTGCACACAAGACCGCCCGTCCAAAATGCGTTTAAAATGTCTATTGCTTTCGTAGACGGCGGCGACGCTTTTTTCGTCATTTCGCCATATTCTTTACCCGTGGTCATATATTTCAGTCCTTTCGGAGTTATTTTTACCGTCCCGCGGATAAAAATTCATAATTTATACATTGATTTATATTTTTTTATGCTTTAAAATTTAAACATAAATTAAAGGCGGTGCTCATATGGCGCTTATAGAAGTCAAAGATCTGTATAAAATATATAATCCCGGCGAAAATGAGGTTCGCGCGCTTGACGGCGTGTCGCTCACAATCGACCGCGGCGAATTTGTGGCGATTATCGGCCATTCGGGCTCGGGCAAATCGACGTTTATGAATATGCTCGGTCTTTTGGACGTTCCCACAAGCGGCGAATATAAGCTTGACGGTCACAATACGTCAAAGCTCTCGGATGACGAGATGAGCGAAATACGAAACAAAGAGATAGGGTTTATATTTCAGGGCTTTAACCTTATATCAAGCCTTACCGCGCAGGAAAACGTAGAGCTTCCGCTTGCGTACCGCGGTATGCCGAAAGCGCAAAGGCACGTTTTGTCGGAGGACGCACTCAAGCGCGTCGGGCTTGAAAAGCGTATGAACCATCTTCCGAAGCAGATGTCCGGCGGACAGCAGCAGAGAGTCGCAATAGCGCGCGCCGTAGCCGCAAAGCCGCCCATAATTTTGGCGGACGAACCCACCGGCAACCTCGACAGCCACTCCGGAGCGGAGGTTATGAGAATACTTCACGAGCTGCACCGCGAGGGCAGAACGGTTATACTGATAACCCATGACAATGAAATAGCCGCGAATGCGCACCGTGTAATCCGCATACAGGACGGCCAGGTCGTTGAGGACTATATAAACGCGGACAAATAAGTTAGGCAAAATGCAGGGCACCGCAAATGTCTTTTTACGGCGAAAACCTTTTTAAACATATGTATTGTATTTTTATGTACATTAGTGTATAATAATTTTGATTATCAAAGGAGGCGGCAAAAGTGCTTGATCCGAATAAAACCATACAGTTTTCAATAAAAGATGAGCGTGAGGAAGAAATGCGTCAGACGATGCTCACCGTCTATAACGCTCTCAAGGAAAAAGGCTACAACCCGATAAGTCAGATAGTCGGCTACATTTTGTCCGAGGACCCGACTTATATCACTACGCATAACAACGCGCGTAACCTTATCCGCCGCCTTGACAGAGACGAGCTGTTACAGGCGCTTGTCAAAAATTATCTTAAATCGAGCGAAAACAAATGAGGTGACAATATTGGCTGAGAAAAAAGAATTTCTCACATACAAGGGCAAACCCCTTGTCCGTCAGGGCAACACCATTTACTATGGCGATATGGCTGACGATTACGTTATAATGATGCAGATTCTCGCAAACAAAGAGGTCGGCGATAAAGAAAAAGCGGATGTAGCTTCCAAAGTTTCCATTCAGCTTCTCAGCACAGACCCGAATGCGTCAATGAAAGAGCGCATCATTAAAACGAGCGAGAAAAAGGGCTTGTATGCGGCAATGGATATTGCCGAGATTTGGCTGCAAAGAGCACTCGCACACGAATAAGAAAAACGCCGTAACCGATTTTTTCGGTACGGCGTTTTGTTTTGCCTTTTTATAAGCTGATTAACGAAAATTTATAACTCGGTACGCGCAAAAATTATGTCCCTTTGCTTAAACGAGCTTTACGATAAGCTCTGTTATGACGCCGGCGAGCGCCGAAATTCCGTAGAGCAGTCCGAGAATTTTAAGGTTCTCGCGCGGCTTTTTGTTCGTTCTGAAAAGCACCACAAGACCCATGCCTGCGCCCGAGCAAAGTCCGGCTATTACCGAGGCAAAGCTCAAGGCTCCGCTGAGATACATCTCTGTTAAAAGCACAGAGGCGGCGCAGTTTGGGATAAGACCTATCAGCGCGGCGATAAGCGGCTGGAAGAAGGTGTTGCCGAGAAGAATTTTTGAGAGCTTTTCGGGGCCGAGCAGCTCAATTGCGAAATTCAGTATGAGGGTGAAAATGAGAAGAAATCCGAACACCTTTAGCGTGTGCGTGAGCGCCGGTACAAAAATTCCCTTGTGCTCGTCGCAATGGCAGTGCTCGCTTTTGCATATGTCGCCGATGTTGTGCTCTTCCTTTTCGGGATGCTTTTTTATAAACAAATCCGTGATGTAGCCTGCCGCAACGCCGATGACAACCTTAAACAGCAGCAAAAGCAGTATGTCCTTGCCGCGCGACGGCTGTGAAATGAGTATTATAAGCGCTTCGTCCGAGGTTGCGAGGAATACCGCAAGCAGCGTGCCGAGGGTTATAACTCCGCCCGAATATAAATTGGCGGCAAAAACCGAAAAACCGCATTGCGGTATGCAGCCGAGCAGTGAGCCCAAAAGCGGACCTGCCTTTCCTGCGGAGCGAAGAGTGTTATTTATCTTTTCGCCGGCGTGGTGCTCTAGCGCCTCCAAAAGCAAAAACGCAAGGAACAGAAAAGGCAGCATTTTAAAGCTGTCTGTAAGAGTTTCTTTAATTACATTCCAAATCATTTTTCGGAGAGACCTTTCTTTTTAAGACAGTCGCCGCACACTCCGTAGAGAACCGTGCGCGAACCGTCGATTTTAAACCCGTGTTCGTTATATATATGGTCGGAAAGTTCGTTTAAGAAACTGCATTCGGCGTGTATAAGCTTGCCGCATTCGGTGCATTTCAGGTGGTAGTGCTCGCGGCACCCAACTTCGTCGCCGGCGTATTGGTAGCAGGCGCTGTCGCCCTCGCCGCCCGTAAATTTTCTCACTTTGCCCGAAGCACACAGCTTTTCAAGGTGACGGTAAACCGTGGTTTTGCCCACGCTCTCGCCCTTTTCTTTCAGGATTTCAAAAATTTCGTCCGCCGTGAGATGGCGGTCTTTGTTTTTGTAAAGTATGTCAAATACCATTTTGCTCTGCTTTGTGTTGTAGCTCAAATTTTCCGCCCCCGAACAATCAGTATTTCATATCTTGCGTGTGATGTCTTACACGTTACATTCTGCACGTTTCGCCAAACAAATTGAAATTGAATTTCAATTTCGACTTCGTATTTTAAATCGGTTTTTTACGTTTGTCAAGTGCTTTTTATAAGAAAAGCTTGGAATTACAACGGCGATAAAAGCCGCGAATTAAGCGCACACACGATCTTTGCACAAAATTCGGAATTTTTGTAATATCGTCGTGCAATATTGTCGAAATAATCATTATATTATATGTGCGGCGTCGGTGCCTGTCTTACCGACGGTCCGCACAAAATCGGCAACCGCTTGTCGTGAATGCGGCGGAGCGGATTTAATCGGCAAATCGGGCATACGTTTTATTGTCATATTGACGAAAATATAAAAGAGAAAAGGCGAATATAAATTCACCGAAAACAAGCTAAAAAGGCTGTATAAGGGCTTAAATGTCAAAAAATCACGGCGATAATTGACAATGTGTACAAATAGTCTGTGATACCAAGCTTAATATTGCACAAAAATACTTTTAAAAAATTGTGCAAAAAGTCTTGACAAAAATTACAAACGGTGGTACTATACAGTCAAGATGAAACGAAAGGAGCTGTTAAGAATGATCGTTAAAGATTATGAATGTGAGATTAAGCTCATCAACGAACTTAAGGACGCTAAGTTGTCGTGGAAAACGATCGGTAAAATGCTTCGCCTCTATGCGATGGAAGTCAGATAAGGCAAACGCCTTATTAAACCGTCTAATCCCCGCATAAGCGGGTTTACATATACCAATTCCAATCCCTTTTTATACAACTTAATGACACTTAGCAAGCAGAAAGGACCGCGTAAAAACGGTCCTTTTTGCTTTTGCTTTTTTTGTTTTTTGTGGCGTGCGGAATTTCCGGATTTTAAGACAGCTTTCGGCAAAGTCCGTTTTACTTCCGAAATACGGCGAACGGCAAATTTTACGGTGTTTTCACCTTTTTAACGTGCAGTCGGCGAAAAGACGAGAGAGAAACCGACAAAGCGAGAATGTAAATCCGGCAAAAAGCGAGGGAATGAGCTGTCAAACAGTCCGTTCAATCGGTCGAAGTGTCAAAAAGGCAAAAAAGGCAAAAAAAGACCCGACGCTCGGCGTCGGGCAACTTTTATGTAATGGGTTTTAGCATTTATGACCTACACGAGTTCGTGAAACATCCACCACAATGTTCGTCTCTCGCTTGGTACGGTCTTATAATAACAAGGGATTATTGCAAACCGTACACAAAAATGTGAACAAATTGTTAACATTTTCCGATTTTTGCATTTTATCCCGTAATTTAAATAAACATCTCGGCTTTGTCTGTCAATATGCGTAAAAACGCTCTTGACAGTTAAATCCCAATAGGCTATAATTACAAAGTATCCCAGAATAAAGGGAGGGAATCAGAATGAGTCAGGTAAAAGTTAAAGAAAATGAGTCTTTGGAGAGCGCTCTTCGCCGCTTTAAAAGACAGACCTCTCGTGACGGCGTAATTCAGGAAGTTCGTAAAAGAGAGCATTACGAAAAGCCTTCTGTTAAAAGAAAAAAGAAGTCAGAAGCAGCTCGTAAAAGAAAGTATAAGTAATTGAGAGGCGGACAAGGTTTTGTCCGCCCTTTCTTTTGAAAAAAACAGGGCAAGCCCTTTTAAGGAGCATTATGGAAAACGAACTTATGCCGAAATACCGCTTTCACAGCGTGCTTGACGTAACACCCGAGGACATACGTAAAATGGGTGCGCGCGCGATAGGCCTTGATATTGACAATACCATAGCTCCCGACGGAACCTTTAAATTTTTAAAGGGTGTGGAGCAATGGCTCTTGAAAATGAAAAACGCCGGAATACCGGTTATCATAATTTCAAACGGCACGGTTTTCAGAGTCGGGCCGATAGCCAAAAAGTTCGGTCTGCCGTATGTTTGCGTCGCGGCAAAGCCGAAGCCCAAGGGCCTTTTAAAAGCCGCCGCGAAGCTCGGCGTGCCGATAGAGCAGCTCGCAATGCTCGGCGACCAGATATTTTCCGATATTAAGGCGGCAAACCGCTGCGGTGCGGTTGCCGTCAGGATAGACCCTATGCCGGCAAAAAGCCTTTATCCGCATTACTACGCGTGGAAGGCAAAGCGCGAGGAGCCTATACTGAAAGAATTTGAAAAATTACATGGGTATGGTGTTTACGATGATTAAAGAATTACAGTTTTTGTTGAAAAATTCAAAAGTTATTGATTCGGCGCTTATTGTTTCGCCCGAGAACAGGCGTTATTTTACCGAATTTCCGTCGTCCGACGGGTTTTTGCTTGTAACGCGCGACGACGCTGTTTTTATAACCGACAGCAGATATATAGAGGCTGCCGAAAACAAGGTTACCGAATGTAAAACCGCTCTCCAAAAGAGAGAGATTTCGCAAATTTATGACTTCTTCAAATCGCACGGTGCCGAAAAAGTCGGCATAGAGGCGTCGCGTATGACGGTGGCGGAGCTTGCGAAATTCGAGAACGCGCTTAAAGAAATAAGCATAGATTTTTCGGGCGAGCTTGACAATATGATTGACGCGCTTCGCATGGTGAAAAACGAGTCCGAAATCAAAAAGATAAAGACGGCTCAAAAAATCGCCGAGGAGGCGTTCGACGATATATGCGGCTTTATAAAGCCCGGCGTCACCGAAAAAGAAATTGCGCTCAGACTCGAACACTGTATGCTCACGCACGGTGCCGAGGCTCTCTCGTTTGAGACTATTGCGATAAGCGGTAAAAACACATCTATGCCGCACGGCGTCCCCACGGAAAAGAAGGTTGAAATCGGCGACTTTGTCACCATGGATTACGGCGCACTCTACGACGGGTATCACAGCGATATGACAAGAACGGTAGCCGTCGGCAGAGTAACCGACGAGCAGAAAAAGGTTTACGATATCGTTCTTGAGGCACAAAAAGCGGGACTCGATTTCATAGGACCCGGCGTTTCGGGCAAGGACGCCGACAAGGTCTCGCGCGATATTATAGAAAAAGCCGGCTACGGCGAATATTTCGGGCACTCGCTCGGCCACGGCGTCGGAGTGGAAATTCACGAAAAGCCGAACCTCTCGCCCTCAAGTGAGTTTGTCCTTAAAAAGGGCAACGTGGTAACCGTTGAGCCGGGAATTTACATTCCGGGCAAATTCGGCGTGAGAATAGAGGATTTTGCGGTCATAACCGAAAACGGAGCGGAAAATATGACGCATTGCCCCAAAGAGCTTATAATCCTTTAAAAAAGCACTTGAAAAACAACGTGATATATTATAAAATAAGTATGATTAAAATTGTGCTTCGGTAAAAGCTTGCCGAAGTTTAAAACGGAGGATTTAAATATGGTATCAGCAGGCGATTTCAGAAACGGCGTTACTTTTGAAATGGACGGCGGCGTTTATCAGATAATCGAATTCCAGCACGTAAAGCCCGGCAAGGGTGCTGCTTTCGTCCGCACCAAAATCAGAAACGTAATTACCGGCAGCGTTGTTGAAAAAACTTTCAACCCGACCGATAAATTCCCGACCGCGTTTATAGAGAGAAAAGATATGGAATACTCTTATAACGACGGCGATCTCTATTACTTTATGGACCCCGAGTCATACGAGCTTGTTCCGATAAGCAAGGATGAGCTCTCAGACAACTTCAAGTTCGTAAAGGAAAATATGGTTTGCAAAATCCTTTCCTATAAGGGCAAGGTATTCGGCGTTGAACCGCCCACATTCGTAACTCTCGAGGTTACCAAAACAGACCCCGGCTTTAAGGGCAACACGGCTACCAACGCAACAAAGCCGGCTACTCTTGAAACAGGTGCCGAGATTAAGGTTCCGCTCTTTATTGACGAGGGCGAAATGATAAATGTAGATACCCGTACAGGCGAGTATATGTCAAGAGCAAACTCATAACGATAAAAACGGGGCAAATAATTCTTGCCCCTTTTTATAACTCTCGGATTTGCCGTCTGTGCGGTCCGAAAGAAACACGGCGTCTTATGACAGCTACGGTAAGGCGTCCGCGCATACAAAAATATTGTAGCTGTGAAAGGCTATGGTGATTACTATGACAGTTACCGAAAAAGCGGCTTATCTTAAAGGCGTAGTTTCAATGCTCAAGCTCGAGGAAAATTCCGACGAGGCTAAGGTTTTGAACGTACTTGTTGACACAATAGACGAAATGGCTCAGTCCATTGCCGAGCTTGAGGAACAGCTTGACCTCACAAACGAGCAGCTTGACGCTGTTGATGAGGATCTTGACGGTCTTGAGGAATATGTTTACGGCGATGACGATGACGACTGCTGCTGCGACGACGATGATATGTACGAGGTAGAGTGCCCGTCATGCGGCGAGACAGTATATTTCGACGGCGCTGCCATTGAGGACGGCTCGGCAGAGTGCCCGAACTGCGGCGCAAAGCTTGATTTCGACCTTGACGACTGCGACTGCGATGACTGCGGTCACGACCACGACGAAGAATAATTCGCCGAAAAGAATAACTGTAACGGGGCAGTAAGAACTTTGTGTTTTTACTGCCCTGTTTTTATGCCGAAATAAAGCGCGCTGATATATCATTGCTTTTTTGCCGTTAATTTTAAATTATACCGCGGATATGCGAAACAAAGGTCAAATTGCCGCCGCGCCGATATATTAAATCGGTTTCGGTACAAGTTTGCCCCCTTAAATCGAATATGGGTGAATTTTGTAACAAACTGCACAAACAGCAGTAATGAAGTTCGGCAAAAGTTTGATTAAAATAGTCAAAATCCCCTTGAAAAATATATTTTGTTTTGATAAAATAAAAATAATTAAAAGGATAAGTGGCAAAATGCACATTCCTATGTTTCCCGAAGGGAGTTAAAGAGCAGGATGAGTACAAAAACGACTAAAAAAGAAAGCGAAAACGATGTTCCGCTTTATCTTTTTCACGAGGGCAGCAACTCAAATGCATATGAGTACTTCGGTTCTCACAGAAAAAATAAAAACACCGTAGTTTTCAGAGTATGGGCACCGAACGCCGAGGCAGTCAGCGTAACGGGCGACTTCAACGGCTGGTCCGAAACCGAAAATCCGATGATGCTTTTGCCGAAGAGCGGCGGCGTCTGGGAAACGGAAATCAAAAACATTAAGCAGTATGATATGTATAAATACTGCATAACCTCTCGCGACGGCAGAACGCTTGTGAAATGCGACCCGTACGGCTTCCATATGGAGACTCGCCCGGGCACAGCCACCAAGTATTACGAGATAGACGATTGCTACGAGTGGCATGACGAAAAGTGGGTCGAGGGCAGAAACGGCAAAAATATTTACGCTTCTCCCGTGAACATCTACGAGATACACGCCGGCTCCTGGAAGCAGTACGACGACGGCAACTTCTATTCGTACCGCGCGCTTGCCGACGCTCTTGTGCCGTATGTCAAAAAGATGGGCTATACCCATATAGAGTTTATGCCGCTTACCGAGTATCCGTTTGACGGCTCGTGGGGCTATCAGGTAACGGGCTACTTTGCCGCAACATCGCGTTACGGCGAGCCTAAAGACCTTATGTACCTTGTGGATAAATGCCATGAAAACGGCATAGGCGTCATTTTGGACTGGGTGCCGGCACACTTCCCGAAAGACGCAAACGGGCTTTACGAATTTGACGGCGGTCCGCTCTATGAGTACAGCGACCCCAGGAAGGGTGAGCATTACGGCTGGGGAACGCGCGTATTTGATTTCGGCAGAAACGAAGTACGTTCTTTCCTGATGTCGTCGGCGTCGTTCTGGCTCAGGAAATATCACCTTGACGGTATAAGGATAGACGCCGTTGCGTCGATGCTCTACCTCGATTATGACCGTAAGGACGGCGAGTGGGTGCCCAATAAAAACGGCGGCAACGAAAACCTTGAGGCTGTCGAATTTTTGCAGAAGCTCAACGAAAATATTTTCCGCGACTTCCCGTATGCCATGATGATAGCGGAGGAGAGCACCTCGTGGCCCATGGTTACAAAACCCGTATTTTCGGGCGGTCTCGGCTTCAACTTCAAGTGGAATATGGGCTGGATGAACGACATTCTCCGCTATTTTTCGCTTGACGGATTTTTCCGCAAATACAATCACAATTGCATAACCTTTTCGCTTTTCTATGCGTTTTCCGAAAACTTTGTGCTTCCCATTTCTCATGACGAGGTGGTTCACGGCAAAAAGTCGCTCATAGACAAAATGCCCGGAACATATGACGAGAAGTTCGCGGGAGTGCGCGCTTTCCTTGGATATATGATGGCGCACCCGGGCAAAAAGCTTATGTTTATGGGTCAGGAATTCGGTCAGTTTATAGAGTGGAACTACGAAAAGGGCTTAGATTGGCTACTGCTCGATTATCCGAAGCACTGTGCGCTGCAAAACTATTTTAAAAAGATAAACGAGTTTTACAAGGCAAACCCTGCGTTCTGGCAGGTGGATTATTCGTGGGAGGGCTTCTCGTGGATATCCTCCGACGATAAGGATAATTCGGTTATTGCGTTCCGCCGTATGGACGAAAAGGGCAAAGAGGTAATCGTTGTCTGCAACTTCACAAACGTTGAGCGACGCGACTACCGCATAGGTATACCCAAAAAGGGCGTATATAAAATAGTATTCAATTCCGACGACGTCGAATTCGGCGGCGAGGGAAAAGGCGACAAAGGTAAGTTGAAAACCGAATCGATAAATATGCACGGCTTTGAGCAGAGCATTTCTCTCGATTTGCCGCCGATGTCTGCAATATACATAAAAAAAACAAGGTAGTTTTGCACCCGTCGGGTACAAAACCGAGGCTACGGCCTTTAAAAGGAGGATAATTTTATGGCACGCAAAATGGAATGTATTGCGATGCTGCTGGCAGGAGGTCAGGGTTCGCGACTCGGAATTCTGACGAAAAAAATAGCAAAGCCCGCAGTTCCTTACGGCGGTAAGTACAGAATTATCGACTTTCCGCTTTCAAACTGTGTAAATTCCGGTATTTCAACCGTCGGCGTTCTGACCCAGTATCAGCCGCTTGAACTCAACGACTATATCGGTAACGGTCAGCCGTGGGACCTTGACAGGGCTCAGGGCGGAGTCCATATTCTCTCGCCCTATCAGCAGATAAAGGGCACGGAATGGTATAAGGGCACCGCAAACGCCATTTATCAGAACATCAATTTTATAGACAGATACAATCCCGAATATGTGGCAGTGCTCTCGGGCGACCACATCTATAAGATGGATTACTCAAAGATGCTCGATTACCATAAGGAAAAGGGCGCGGCCTGCACCATAGCAATGCTCGAAGTCCCGTGGGAAGAGGCTCCGCGTTTCGGTCTTATGATTACCGACGACGACAACGCCATAACCGAGTTTGAGGAAAAGCCGAAAAATCCGCGCAGCAACAAGGCTTCTATGGGCGTTTACATATTCACATGGTCAAAGCTTCGCAAATATCTCATAGACGACGAGAATAATCCGAATTCGTCAAACGACTTCGGCCACGATGTAATCCCGGCAATGCACGCCGCAGGCGAAAAGCTCTACGCTTATCTCTTTGACGGCTATTGGAAGGACGTCGGAACAATCGATTCCCTTTGGGAAGCTAACCTTGACCTTTTAAATCCGAAGGTTGACCTTGACCTCTCGGACCCCACATGGAAAATTTATTCAAAAACTCCCGAAGCGCCTCCGCACTATGTTTCACCCGAGGCTACGGTGCAGAATTCAATGGTCGCCGAGGGTTCGCAGGTTTACGGCGAGCTTGATTTCTCGATTTTGTTCTCAAATGTCACCGTTGAGCGCGGCGCCGTGGTAAGAGATTCCATAGTGATGCCCGGAACGGTTATAAAAGAGGGCGCCGTGGTGCAGTACGCAATAGTTGCCGAAAACGCGGTCATTGAAGAAAATGCCGTAGTCGGCGCTCGTCCCGAAGATGTGGAAAACCTTAACGACTGGGGCGTAGCCGTAGTCGGAAGCGGTGTTACCGTAGGTAAAAACGGAGTTGTGGCACCCAAGGCAATGGTTGACGAAGACGTAAAGGGGGCATAAAAAATGACTGGAAATAACATAGTCGGAATTATTTATTCAAACATTTATGACGAGTGTCTCAGCGAGATGACGGGGCTTCGCACCATGGGCAGCGTGCCGTTTGCCGGCAGATACCGTCTTATCGATTTTCCGCTTTCAAATATGGTGAACAGCGGTATAGAAAAAGTCGGTGTTATCACAAAGAGCAACTATCAGTCGCTTATGGATCACCTCGGAACAGGTAAACCGTGGGACCTCTCCCGTAAGACAGAGGGTATGTTTATTCTTCCGCCGTTTGCCTCCGCAGGCAACAAGGGCTTTTACAGCGGCAGGGTTGAGGCGCTCAAAGCGAATATGGGCTTTATGGCGCGCTCTACCGAAGAGTACATACTTTTTGCCGACTGCAACAACATAATAAATCTCGATATCGACGAGCTTATGGATTACCACACCGAAAAAGCTGCGGATATAACAATTGTTTATAAACACGGCAAATGCCCGAGCCTGCAAAACAGTATGGCGTTTTCTCTTGACGATGACAGCAGAGTTAGAATGGTTGCTATGACGCCTGCAAGCGATACCATAGTCGATTATTCTATGAACATAATACTTATGAAAAAATCTCTGCTCGAAAGGCTCGTAAACGACGCCGTAAGCTTGAATCACGAGTCGTTTGAGCGCGATATAATACAGAGCAACGTCGCAAAGCTTCGCATTTTCGGTTTTGAGGCAAAGGGCTTTTCTCTTACGGTTGACTCCATGCAGAGCTATTTTGACGCAAATATGCAGCTTCTCGACCCCGACAATTGCAAGCAGCTCTTTAACAGCGAGCGTCCTATTTATACAAAGGTTCGCGACGATATGCCGGCTATTTACGGGCTCGGTTCAAGCGTTAAAAATTCACTTGTCGCAAACGGCTGTATAATAGACGGAGAGGTTGAAAATTCGATACTTTTCCGCGGCGTAAGAATAGAAAAAGGCGCGGTGGTCAAAAATTCGATTCTCTGCCAGGGCAGCTTTGTGGCTTCGGGCTCTTCTCTCAACTACACGGTTACCGACAAGAGCGTTGCCATAACGCCCAATAAAAATCTCTCCGGAGCGGAAGATTATCCCGTGTATGTCGGCAAGGGCATAGTTATTTAACGCGGCGAATATTGTTTTCCCGTTTACAAATTTTTAATTGAGGCGATTTTAAATGAAAGTATTATATGTAGCGAGCGAGGCTCTACCCTTTATGGCTTCGGGCGGTCTCGGCGATGTTGCCGGAAGTTTGCCGCAGGCCCTCAGAAAACGTCTTATAGGCTGCCGTGTTGTTATGCCGCTCTATGACGGCATAAAGCAGGAGCTTAAAGATACCATGACGTTTATCACGAGTATATCGGTTCCCGTGGCGTGGCGCAGGCAGTACTGCGGAATTTTTGAGGCAAAGTACAAGGGCGTTATCTATTATCTTATAGATAATCAGTATTATTTTAAGCGCGACGGAATTTACGGATATTATGACGACGCCGAGAGATTTGCGTTCTTCTCGCGCGCGGTGCTTGAGATGATACCCTATATCGACTTCAAGCCCGATATAATTCATTGCAACGATTGGCAGACGGCTCTTACGCCGCTCTATTACAGCTCAATGTATGCAAACAGCCCCGGATATGAAAACATCAAGACGGTGTTCACAATACACAATATCCAGTACCAGGGTACATACGGCAAAGAGCTTATAAACGAGGTGCTCGGCATACCGCAGAGCGCAACGTCGCTTATAGAGTACGACGGCGACGTAAACTTTATGAAGGGCGCCATAGAGACCGCAAACAGGGTAACTACCGTAAGCCCCTCCTATGCGAGTGAGATTTTGGACCCGTGGTATTCATACGGCCTTGACACAATTCTCAACGAGCGTTCGTGGAAGCTTTCGGGTATACTCAACGGAATAGACACCGAGCTTTACAATCCCGAAACCGATAAAGACATTTTTGTGAATTATTCGGCTGACGATTTCCGCAAAAAGGCTGACAACAAGAGAGCTCTTCAGGAGCTTATGAATTTGCCGCAGAGAGCGGACGTACCGCTTATCGGTATGGTATCAAGGCTCGTTTCGCACAAGGGTCTTGACCTTGTAAGAGCGGTGCTTGACGAATTTTTGGGCGGCACCGATGTGCAGATGGTTGTTCTCGGCTCGGGCGAGTGGCAGTACGAACAGTTCTTTAAGGATATGGCGGCGAAATATCCCGATAAATTCGCCCTGAAGCTCGGATTTGTTCCGTCGCTTTCAAAAAAGATTTATGCAGGCACCGATATGTTCCTGATGCCGTCAAAGAGCGAGCCGTGCGGACTTTCACAGATGATAGCTCTGCGCTACGGCTCTGTACCGATAGTCCGCGAGACGGGCGGTCTGCGCGACACGATAAAGGACAGCGGCGACGGCGAGGGCAACGGATTCACGTTTGCAAATTACAACGCTCACGATATGCTCTATACAATACGCCGTGCGCTTGAGGGTTATCAAAACCGTGACGGCTGGAACATACTTGTAAAGCGCGCCATGGAGTGCGACAACAGCTGGGGCAAGTCGGCTAACGAATACATAAGACTTTACAAGGATTTGCTCAAGGAGTAATTCACGTAAAATAAAAAACCCGATTCACATTCAGCCGAATGCGAATCGGGTAGTTTTTTGCTTTTTATTCGCCCTCTGTGTGAGTAACGCCTATGCCGAGCTCTTTTAATTGCTCGTCGTCAACGGGAGCGGGACATTCCGTCATAGGCTCCGACGCATTCTGGAGCTTGGGATATGCGATAACGTCTCTGAGGCTGTCGCAGCCTATCATCTGCATACAGAGTCTGTCAAGACCTATGCCCATTCCGCCGTGCGGCGGTGCGCCGTAACGGAAAGCGTCGAGCAGATAGCCGAATTTGCTGTATGCCTCCTCTTTGGAAAGACCGAGCAAATCAAAAATTCTGCTCTGCAATTTGGGGTCGGTTATTCTTATTGAGCCGCTTGAAAGCTCGATTCCGTTGAGCACAAGGTCGTAGCACTTTGCCCTTACCTTAGCTTTGTCGGTTTCGAGGTAATCTATACATTCGTCCATCGGCGCGGTAAAGGGGTGGTGCATGGCAACGAACTGTTTGAGCTCCTCGTCATATTCAAAGAACGGGAACTCGGTAATCCACAGGAAATTGTATTTTCCCTCGGGGATAATATCGAGCTTTTTGGCAACCTTTTGTCTTAATGCGCCGAGTACCGTAAGGACGTGATTTTTGATTTTGTCGGCGACAATAAGTATAACGTCGCCCTTTTTAGCGCCTGTCTTTTTAAGTATGGCGTTCATTTCGTCCTCGGTCATAAATTTGGCAAACGACGATGACATACCGTCGTCGGTCATTCGTATCCAGGCAAGACCCTTGGCGCCTATGCCCTTTACGTAATCGGTGAGCTTGTCTATTTCTTTTCTCGAGAGCGCCGATACCGCATTTTCCGCGTTGATGGCTCTGACGGTGCCGCCCTCGGCTATTGCGCTTTTGAATACTGCAAATTCGGACGAGGAAACCTCGTTTGTTATATCGATGAGCTCCATACCGTATCTCGTGTCGGGCTTGTCCGAACCGTAGCGGTTCATAGCCTCGTTATAGGTTATTCTCGGGAGCGGAGTCGGCACGTCAACGCCTATGGCGTCTTTGAATACGCGCTTGATGTATCCCTCGCCCATAGCGAGTACGTCCTCCATATCCACAAAGGACATTTCAACGTCTATCTGCGTAAATTCCGGCTGACGGTCGGCGCGCAGGTCTTCGTCGCGGAAGCAACGCGCTATCTGCATATATCTGTCAAATCCGGCTACCATGGAAAGCTGCTTGTAAAGCTGCGGCGACTGCGGCAGAGCGTAAAAGCTGCCGTTGTGAATTCTTGACGGTACAAGGAAGTCGCGCGCGCCCTCGGGTGTGGAACGGATAAGCATCGGCGTTTCTATTTCGATAAAGCCGTTTTCATCAAAATAGTCACGGGTTATTTTAGTTATTTTATGTCTAAGAAGTATGTTTTTCTGTAAATCGGGTCTGCGAAGGTCAAGATAGCGGTATTTAAGCCTTGTTGTCTCGGCGGTCTGGCAGTTCGGAACTATCTCAAACGGCGGAGTTTCGCTCTTACCGAGAATTCTGAGCTCCGTTACTTCAAGCTCGATTTCGCCAGTGGGAATTTCGGTGTTCTTTGCGGAACGCTCTCTGACGGTGCCGACGGCTGCGAGAACATACTCGCTTCTCGCGGAAAAAGCCTTGTCAAATACCGCCTTGTCGGTGTTTTCGTCAAATGCGAGCTGAATTATTCCCGTTCTGTCGCGCAAATCTATAAATATAAGTGAGCCGAGGTCGCGCTGACGCTGAACCCAGCCGCAGAGCGTAACGGTTTTTCCGACATCTTTCGCGGTAAGCGTACCGCAGTAGTCGGTGCGTTTAAGTCCCTCAAGAGTTTCCATTATACGTTTCCCCCTAAAATATCTTTAATGTCAATGCCTTCGGTGTCAAAGCCCGCCATTGCCTGACGTATTACTATCGACTGGAAATTATCGGTGAAGTCCTTGAGCGTGGTCTCCTCCTCTGTGCCGTCAGCCATATTTTTAAGCTTGACATTTCCCGAGGACAGCTCGTTTTCGCCGAGAACCACCGTGTAGAGAGCGCCGATTTTATTGGCGTATTTCATCTGTGCCTTAAAGCCCCTGCCGACCGTGTCAAACTGAGCGGAAAGCCCCTCGTTTCGAAGGTCGGTTGCAAGCTCGGCGGCTTTGATGTTTGCTTCGTCGCCCATAGATACTATAAATATGTCGCACTTTTTGCGTTCTGGGAACGGTGTTTTTTGAGCCTCCATCAAAAGGAGCAGCCTCTCTATGCCCATTCCGAAGCCGCACGCCGGAAGCGGATTTCCGCCGACCTCTTCAATCAGACCGTCATATCTTCCGCCGCCGCATACGGTGCCCTGCGCGCCTATTTCGTTTGAGACAAACTCAAATACGGTGCGCGTGTAATAGTCAAGTCCGCGGACAATGCGCGGATTTACCGTGTAGGCTATATTCATGGCGTCGAGATATTTTTTAACCGAGTCAAAGTGCTCGCGGCAATCGTCGCAGAGATAGTCCGTTATAACGGGTGCGCCCTTTGCGATTTCGGAGCATATGGGACTTTTGCAGTCGAGAATTCTCATCGGATTTTTTTCGAGCCTGCCGCGGCACGTGTCGCACAGCTCGTCAATATGGCTTTTGAAATATTCCTTTAATGCTTTGTGATATTCCGCACGGCATTTTTTGCAGCCGATGGAATTTATTTCGAGTGAAAGATTTGATACACCGAGGTAATTGAACACCTCATTTGCGAGCGCTATTATCTCGGCATCCTGCGAGGGAGCGCCTGCACCGAAGCATTCCACGCCGAATTGGTGAAATTCGCGGAGCCTGCCTGCCTGCGGTTTTTCGTAGCGGTAGCACGAGGTGAGGTAATAGATTTTCTGCGGCATCGGCTCGTTGAAAAGCCCGTTTTCGAGGAATGCTCTTACCGCACCTGCCGTGCCCTCGGGACGGAGCGTTATCGAACGTCCGCCTTTATCGGAAAAGGTATACATCTCTTTTTGAACTACGTCTGTGGTGTCGCCCACGCCGCGTTCAAAAAGCTCGGTGTGCTCGAAAACAGGTGTGCGCATTTCATAAAAACCGTAGTTTTCGGCTATCTCGCGTACCGACGCTTCAATATACTGCGTTTTATAGCTGTCTTTGGGCAGCAGGTCGAGAGTACCCTTTATGGAGCTTGTTATAAGTGACATCTTAAAAAATCCTTTCGGTGGGGGATTGTAAGGCGGTGCCTGACTTTAAGGTTCGGCACCGGCGCAGCGCCCGATTTTATTTTGTAGGGTACTGCACTATAATGCCCCCTCTGTTTGGAGGGGGCGAAAAAATACTGCTTATTTCGGGTTTACAATATCACGCCAGTCAAGGTCGCCTCTTTCAAGGCTGTGTATAAGCGCCTCTGCCGTGGCAATGTTTGTGGCAACCGGAATGTTGTGTACGTCGCAGAGCCTTAAAAGATTGTTCTCTTTGGGCTCGTGCGGCTTCGGGTTAAGCGGATCGCGGAACATCAAAAGAAGGTCTATCTCGTTGCAGGCAATTCGTGCCCCTATCTGCTGGTCGCCGCCCTGAGAGCCGCTTAAAAACTGCTGTATTTTAAGACCGGTAGCTTCGGAAACAAGCTTTCCCGTGGTGCCGGTAGCGCAAAGGTTATGCTTAGATAAAATTCCGCAATATGCAATACAAAACTGAACCATAAGTTCTTTTTTTTCGTCGTGAGCCATCAAAGCTATATTCATAAAAGTTCCTCCTGTCTTTTTATACGTTTATAACTTATATAACCTAAAATATTCTCCGATAGATATAATAACAAATTAAAGTCAACTTTTCAAGATTTTTTTCATTTTGCACAAAAATAGTGCGGATTATATCGTGTGCGGCACCCCAAAATATCCGAAATTAAAAATTCTTCGGCGAAAACGGGACATTTTTGCCGCAAATACGCTCGGCAATTCGCGAAAAAGCGCCTCCTATGTAACCCGAAAGTTTGCCGCCGCTGCCCAAAGACACAGCCGACGTGTCGTACGGAACGACGCCGAGAAGTCTTACAGAGGAAATATCTACGCAGTCGTTGAGCTTTGTTTGCCTGCCCTCCTCCATTTCGGAGCGTATCACCTTGTTTACTATAAGGCGTGTTTTGTCGGCGAAAAGTCTCATCTTTTCCGCCTTGTCACAGGCGCTGCGCAGAGATACGGCGTCGGGCGTAGTCACAATTATCGCCTCTTTGCTCGTTTTTGCGGCAAAGTCAAACGCCGTACCGCAATTTTCCGCGTCAAATAATATATAATCGTATTTGTCCTCAAAAAAGAGTATCAGCTCGTAAAATTCATCGTAAGTAAGGTCGTCTGCGCTTCGCGGAGCCGGTAAAAGGGAAACGCCCTTGTATGCCGTGTCGTAAACGGCGTCGGTTTTTTTGCAGTTGCCCTTTGCGGCGTCATACCAATTAAAAAGGATATTTTCGCCCGGACCGAGAAGCATATCGAGGCTTCTGACGGCGGTATCCGCGTCCGCACATAACACCTTTTTGCCCTTGGCGGCAAGCGAAGCGGCTGTTCCGACGGTTACAGTTGATTTGCCGCAGCCGCCCTTACCCGAGCAGATTATATACTTTTCAGCCATCGGAAATTCCCCTTTCTTCAGCCGAGCAACGAACCGTAGTTCTGTGCGGTGTTGATGTTGCCCCCGTCGGTTTCAAAGTAAGCCTTGTATATGTCGGCGACGAGTGCGGCTGTGGCAGAACCGCTGTTGAGGTTTTCAATTGCCACGCAGACCGCTATCTGAGGGTCGTCGGCAGGCGCGAAGGAAATCATAAAACCGTTAAGACCGGTTACGATTTTGCCGCTTACCTTTGCCTTGCTCTCTGCGGTACCGGTTTTTGCCGCCACCTTTACGGGGAGGCTCTTAAATGCCGGAAGCCTTGCGCCGAGCATTTCCATACCCTCTTTGACAATGCGTATGCTGTTTTGCGAAACACCGGTTTCGTTTAAAACAACGCCGTCGTTTGAGAGTATAGTTTCGGAATAATCGCTTGATTTAACGCTCTTTACGAAGTGCGCGCGGTATCTTGTTCCGCCGTTCGCGATAGTTGAAACATAGCTGCAAAGCTGTATGGGTGTAAACAGGTTGTCCGACTGACCTATTGCCGCCTGAACGGTGTCGCCGGGGTACCATGTGCCGCCGTGAGCCTCTCTGTAAGCTATGCCGGCGAGAACGCCCGAGGATTCGTTTATTTCAACGCCGGTCTTTTGACCGAGCCCGAATCTTGTGCAGTAGTCGTTCATACGGTTTATGCCCAAAAGTCTGCCCGTCTCATAAAAGTATATGTTGCAGGATTGATTAATCGCGTTTTTAACGTCTATCCAGCCGTGATAACCCAAGCATTTGAAGGTCGTGTCGGTAAACTGACGATAAATATGACTGCAATAAAATTTTGATGTTTCGGTTATAACGCCCTCTTCGAGACCGGCTACGGCAATTGCCGGTTTCATGGTGGAACCGGGCTCGTAGGTGCTCATCAGCGCCCTGTTCCAAAGTGGCGAGCTTGTGTCTTTTGAGAGAGCCTCATAATTTTGATAGTATGTGTTGAGGTCGTAGCTCGGATACGTTGCACAGGCAAGCACCGCGCCGGTGTTTACGTTCATTACCACAGCCGAACCTACCGCCGGTATGGCGTCCTTGTCGCGGTAGCGCTCAACGAATGATGCGAGCGAATCCTGCACTTTTTTCTGTAAATCGGCATCCAGCGTGAGTATTACCGTGTCGCCGTCAACGGGATCGCGGGTAATTTCGCTCGTTTTTGTGCCGTCCGACGCCGTGGTGGTTGTCATTATACCGTTCGTACCGCGAAGATAATCCTCCATGGCGGCTTCAAGGCCGAATTTTCCTATCGTGTCGTCCATGGAATATGCGCGCAGGCTGAGTGTGGTTTTTTGCTCCGTGGTCAGATTCTGATCCGCGCTCGCCGTCTTGTAAGCGTCCGTTTTGTCCTTGTATTCGCTCTCGTTGAGTTTGCCGGTAATTCCTATTATATGCGGCGCTATTGTGCCGTCGGTGTAGTGGCGCGTGGTGGTTACGTTTATGTCAACGCCCTTATAAAAGCCGCTGTTTTCTTTGATTTTGGCGGCGAGCGTCGATGAGACTGAGTCAGCCAGCGTAAACGGGTTTGCCGCCGAAAACGAAATTTTCTTTAAAGAATAGCAGACGGACGCGATTTTGAGTGCGTCTGCCGCAGAATAGCCTCCGAGAGAAAACTTTTCCACAAGACCGTCAAAGCAGTTCTGCGCCGTGGCGTATGAATTGAGATATAAAACGTCCTTGGATTTTAAATATGTTATATCCTTGTCTGAATTTTCTTTAAAAGAGACCGTGCCGTCCGAATTTAATACGAGCGGAAGATTGTCGTTCCAAGCCGCACCCTCGCTCTCAAGCAGATTTATAAGCGACAAAATTATTTCATTGCGCTTATCCTGCTCTTTGACGGAGGGGAAGTAAGACGCGTTAAGCACAACGGAATTAACCTGCTCGTTTGTAACGAGAGGAGTGCCGTTGCAGTCGAGAATTTCGCCGCGTGATGCGGTTATGGTTGATTTTGCCTCGGACAGAGCGACGCGCTGCGTCGAATAGTCCGCCGCATTGACAATTTGAATACGGAACAAATCAATCGCGAAAAGTGAAAAGAAAAACAGGACGGATACGGTAAAAATAAGTATTCTTCGTCTTATTTGCTTTTTGTTGTCCAAATTTGCCGCTCCTTTCGTCTCAGTTTTCGAGGGCGTTGATTTCAGTCCGCCGCATAACGGCGCGCACTATGATGTACCACAGCGGCGTGAAAACAAATGAATACACCGCCGCAGGTACATAGTAGCGTATAAACAGGTACCCCGTGCTGTCGACTCCGTTTGCGAGCAGGAAAAATACAACATAAAATATCGAGTATATAAGGCACGCAAAGCCCGACAGCAGCAGCGCCGTCATAAGGTTGTTTCTCATAAGGTAATCTATAAGAAGACCTGCCGCCGCGCCTGCCAGCATAAGCAAAAATGCGTTGTAGCCGTCGCCCATGGGCGAAACGCTGTCCCAAAGTATGCCGGCAAACATTCCCAAAACGGCTCCGGCGATTTCGCGCTCGAACATACCTATACATACTACGAGCGGAATTAAAAGGTTGGCTTTGATTCCGAATATCTCGGGGAAAAGACCTTTTGTATTTTGTAAAAGGTGAACCGCAAGTATCAAAAGCACAAATACGGCTCTTCTGACAAACAGTATTTTTGTTGACCTACGCATCAGCTTTTACCCTCAAATTCGGTTATGACAAAAGCGTCCTGAACGTCTCCGGGGTCAACCTCCGGTTTAACCTCGGCATAATACGAGACGTTGCCCTCTTCCTTGTTGACGGCGGTTACCGTGCCTATTATCAGTCCGCGCGGATAAATGCCGCCGACGCCGGACGTGCACACTATGCCGCCGACTGCCACGGAGGTGTCTTTTGTAAGCCCGGTGAGCTTTAAAAGGCCGTTCAGAGCGAGCTTTGATGTGGTTTCGGTGTAGCCCATTTCGCCCGTGCGTATTTCATACGCCGCCGCGTTGACCTTGGGGTCCGTTACGGAGAGAACCACGCACGAGGTCGGCGTTACTTCATTTACTATGCCTATTAAGTATTCGCCGCTTATAACGGGGTCGTTTACTTTAACCCCGTCGTTTGAACCGCAGTTTAAAACAAACGAGCCGAAAGTGTCGGCGGAGTCTCTGCCGATAACGGTTCCGGCAACGAATTTAAAATCGGGATTTTTTTCTTTGACCTCAAGGAATTTCTCGTATGCCTCAACCTGCTTTTGCAGCTTTTCGTAATCGACGAGCTTGCTCTGATAGTCGGCAACCTCGGATTCAAGCTCGCTGATGCGGTCGCGGTAGGTGCTTGAAGAGACAAAACTGCCTTTGAAGCCGTCGAACTTGTCTACGAGATACGACGAAGCTTTTTGGAGCGGAGAAAATACAAACGACGTCACCTTTGAAACGGGAGTAGTGCCGTCTGCGGCAGACGCCGCGGCAGCAATGGCCGCAAGCAAAACAAGCGCAATTGCAAGCAGTATTTTAAAAGCCGTACTCTTAAAAAATTTCTTCATATCGTACTCCGGTCATCAGTTAAAATTTGCGGGCGAAAAATATTTCCGCCCGCCTTTTTATCAGTCGTAATTCTTTTTGGCGGTAATGCCAAGAGTGTTGCTCTCAAGGCAGACGCCGCAGCCGTCAACAACGCAGTCAAGCGGATTTTCCGCAACGTGGACTGGTATTTTGGTCTCAATGGAAATCAGCTTGTCAAGACCTCTTAACAATGCGCCGCCGCCCGTGAGCATAATGCCGCGGTCTATGATATCCGCCGAAAGCTCGGGGGGAGTTTTCTCAAGGGTGGAGCGAACTGCGTCAAGTATCTGGTTTACGGGGTCCGAAAGAGCCTCGCGGACTTCTTCGGAAGTGATTTCGATGTTTTTGGGAAGACCGTCAAGCAGGTTTCTGCCCTTGACGTCCATGGCGCCCTCACCGTCATAGGGGTAAGCGGAGCCGATTTTGATTTTTATATCCTCTGCGGTGCGTTCGCCTATGAGGAGGTTGTGCTTCTTTCTGATGTAGGCGATTATCGATTCGTCAAAGTTATCGCCGGCAACCCTTGCGGACTGAGCGGTAACTATGTCGCCGAAGGAAATAACGGCAACCTCGCTTGTACCGCCGCCTATGTCTACTACCATATTACCTATTGCCTCCGAGACGGGAAGACCCGCGCCTATTGCGGCTGCCATGGGCTCTTCTATAAGGCTTACATATTTCGCGCCCGCCGAACGTGCGGCATCGTGAACCGCCTTTCTCTCAACCTCGGTAACGCCCGACGGAATACATATGAGCACTCTCGCCTTTGAAAACGGCGACGAGCTTATAGCCATTTTTATGAATTCCTTGAGCATATCCGAAGTTATCTCGAAGTCTGCGATAACGCCGTCTTTAAGGGGCCTTACCGCGGTTATTGAGCCGGGGGTACGGCCTATCATCTGCTTAGCCTTGTTGCCGACTGCGACAACCTTTTGCGGATAAGCGCTGACATCTACCGCAACAACCGAAGGCTCACGGATTACGATTCCCTTACCTTTAACGAAAACGAGGGTATTTGCGGTACCCAAATCGATTCCGATGTCCTGTGAAAATAACATTTTTATCTCCCTTTCGGTTTAATGAAAAAAATAACTCTATAATACAATTATATATTATAACCTCAAACCGGATATTTCTCAACTAAAAAAATTCTAAATCTTTAAAAATTTACAAATAAATTTGTGTGTATTTCGACACACGGCATATTTCGGCGCTTTATAAGCCGCAAAAAAGCCGTTTTCGTTATTTGACGAGAGTTCAAAATCGTTTAAATCCTTGCAAAGCGCGGTAAAATACTATATACTTTTTTCAGAAAGTGAAAAGGGAGTGACGTTTTGGATCCTATAAATGTTGATTTTACCGGAAGAGGCAGGGACGACGGCAAAAAAGGAGTCGCCGACGTGCTCATTCCGCCCGAGCATCCGGGCAAAAAAATAGTGATAAACATTATTTTGACGTTGGTGCTCGGCGCCGTGCTGTATTATTTTATGATACCGGCGATAAACTTAAAGTCGATAGAGCTTTATCTCTATGTTGTTTTTGTGTGCCTTATATATCTGCTTCTGACGATAATTTCGTCAAAGGCGTTTGTAAAACCCGAATATCTGCCATATGTCAAAAAACGTTCCAAGGTTCCGGGAATTATAATTCTCGCGCTGGCGGCAGTGGCACTTGTGGGCTGGCTTACCGGCGTTACGCTGTTCAGGGCGAAGTCTTACAGCAAGCTTATAAGCGTGCAGGACGGTGACTTTGCGGCGGATGTCGCCGAGATAGATTTCTCAAGCGTTCCCGTGCTTGACAGCTCCTCGGCAAACAAAATAGCCGAGAGAACGCTCGGCGATCTTTCCGACAAGGTCTCGCAGTTTGTCGTATCGCCGTATTCCACGCAGATAAACTACAAAAACACCCCCGTCAGAGTTACCGCGCTTGCCTACGGCGACATCTTCAAGTGGATAAAAAACACCAAAGAGGGTCTGCCGGCATATATCATAGTCGATATGACCACGCAGGAGGGTCAGCTTGTCCGCCTGCCCGAGGGTATGAAGTATTCGCCTACCGAGCATTTTAACAAGTATCTTCTCAGATATTTGAGATTTAAATACCCCACCTATCTCTTTGACGAACCGTCGTTTGAGATAGACGAAAGCGGCGCTCCGTACTGGATAGTTCCGATAGTCGATAAGACCATAGGTCTGTTCGGCGGTACCGATGTTAAGGGCGCGATTATAGTAAACGCCGTAACGGGCGAATGCCATATGATTTCCACAAGCAGCGACGGCACAACAAAACTGCCGACCTCGAGCTTTGCCTCCGACCCCGAGTGGATGTGGATAGACCGTATTTACTCCCCGTCAATACTCACTCAGCAGTATAATTACTACGGAAAGCTCAACAACGGATTTATAAACTCCGTAATCGGTCAGGAGGGCGTTAAGGTTATGAGCTCGGGCTACAATTACCTTGCGCTCAACGACGACGTATATATGTACACGGGCGTAACGTCCATAAGCTCCGACCAGTCCATTATAGGCTTTGTTCTCTCCGACCTTCGTACCAAAGAGACAAAGTATTATCAGGTGTCGGGCGCGCTTGAAGCCACCGCTCAAACCTCCGCCGAGGGCGCGGTTCAGCAGTATTCGTATTCGGCTACTTTTCCGCTCTTACTCAATATCAGCGGCGAGCCGACATACTTTATGGCACTCAAGGATTCGAGCGAGCTTGTAAAGATGTACGCCATGGTTAACGTAAAGCAGTCCACAATAGTCGGCACGGGATATAATCTTACCGAGTGCACCGAAAACTACGCCGCGGAGCTTAAACGCAACGGCGTGAATGTGGATATCGACGTAGATGAAATGGGTGCAAAGGATGACCCGACCGCGACCGCCCCCGAAACCGAGGATATAAGCGGAAAAATAACCGAGATAAGAAGCGTGGTAACGGGCGGCGAAACGTACTTCTATTTGAAGCTGGACGCAGGCAGTACGTTCTATAAGGTGCCCGTGGCGCTCGCCGAAAAGGTTGTAATTCTGAACGTCGGCGACAGCGTTACCGTTTCGGTGTCCAAAGAGTCCTCCGGCGATATAGTTGAGGTATCCTCGCTTAAATAATGCCAAAAAACCGCCGCGCGAAAATTTCGGCAGCCCCGAAAAAACGCGCGGCTTTAATTTTTTACCGAACGGAGCAAAATTATGTTTGATATGCACGGCGAAACCGTATGCTACAACGAAAAAGACGAAACCGCGGTGATTATAGACCAGACTCTGCTGCCCGGTGAAATCGTCATAAAAGAACTGAAAGAAAAAGAGGAGATGTTTGACGCGATAAAGCGCCTTGAAGTCCGCGGCGCACCGGCAATAGGCGTCTTTGCGGCAATAGGGCTGTCGGTTCTGACCGCGCGCGACAAAGCGCCCGATGAAGAGACGGTGCTCGGGCACTTTCTTGAAAATCTCGAATACCTCACATCTTCGCGCCCTACCGCGGTAAATCTTTTCGCGGCGGCGGACGAGATGAAAAAGACGGCTCTTTTACATAAGGGCGAGGGCGCAGACTCTATAAGGGCGGCGCTCAAAGAAAAGGCCTTGGAGTTACATGACAAAGACATTGAGGTGTGCCGCAAAATCGGTGAACACGGAGCTCGGCTTCTCGAAAAATGCGACAGCATTCTGACCCACTGTAACGCAGGCAGACTTGCGACCGTGAAATACGGAACAGCGCTTGCGCCCGTGTATGTGGCGGCGGAAAACGGGCATAAAATACGCGTATTCTCGGACGAGACAAGACCTCTTTTGCAGGGTGCGCGCCTTACGAGCTTTGAGCTTGCAAACGCAGGCATAGATACTACGCTCATATGTGATAACGCCGCGTCGTACGTTATGAAAAACGGGCTCGTTTCCGCAGTCCTCGTCGGGTGCGACAGGGTGGCGGCAAACGGCGATACCGCTAATAAAATAGGTACTTCAGGCGTCGCCGTTCTCGCAAAATATTACGGTATTCCGTTTTATGTGTGCGCCCCGTTTTCGACAATAGATAAAAACTGTCTAAGCGGCAAGGATATAAAAATCGAAATGCGTTCGGGCGACGAAATAACCGATATGTGGTATGAAAAAAGAATGGCGCCGAAGAATATAGGGACGCTGAATCCTGCGTTTGACGTTACGGATAACAGCCTTATTACCGCTTTCATAACCGAAAAAGGCGTGCTCACGCCGAGCGAATTTTAATGCGTCGAAGCAGATATAAAGGCTCTAAACGGGGCTTTTTTTCACGGTAGCATTGTGTTATAATATTTTGAAACGTGATTTGAGAAAGGCGTGAAAAATTTGGACGTACAGGTAGGCGACAGGTTGATAATGAAGAAAAAGCACCCCTGCGGCTCAAACGAGTTTGCGGTGCTGCGTTCCGGAATGGATTTCCGCCTTAAATGCTGCGGCTGCGGACGTGAAGTTATGGTGCCGCGCGTCAAAATCGAAAAAAACATCAAAAAAGTCATAAGGGACGAAAACGGCAATGTTTGAAAAATTACAGGGCATTGAGGATAAGCTCGAAAAGATAAATTCCTCCTTGTGCGATCCCGAAATCGTGTCAAATCAGGAGGAATACAAAAAGCTGATGCGCGAAGCAAAAACGCTGACGCCGATAGTTGAAAAATTCCGTGAATACAAAAAGGCAAATTCCGATTTGACCGAGGCAAAAGAGATGCTCGCGGACACCTCCCTCGATAAGGAATTCCGTGATATGGCAGGGGAAGAGGCGGCAGAGGCTCAAAAAAAGACCGAAGAGCTGAAAGAAGAGCTGAAGGTACTGCTGCTGCCGAAAGACCCGAACGACTATAAAAACGTAATAGTCGAAATTCGCGGCGGTGCAGGCGGCGAGGAGGCGGCTCTTTTTGCCGGCTCGCTTTTCCGTATGTACAGTATGTATGCCGAGCGCAAGGGTTGGAAAACCGAAATAATGAATGAAAATCCGACCGAGCTCGGCGGATACAAAGAAATAAGTTTTATGATAGAGGGCGAGGGCGCTTACTCACGGCTCAAATTCGAGAGCGGCGTTCATCGCGTTCAGCGCGTGCCCGAAACCGAAAGTCAGGGCAGAGTTCACACGTCAACCGTAACCGTAGCGGTACTTCCCGAGGCGGAGGAGGTCGAATTTACGCTTGACCCCGCCGATCTTCAGATAGATGTTTTCCGCTCAAGCGGAGCGGGCGGGCAAAAGGTAAACAAGACTTCGTCGGCTATCCGCGTCACGTATCTGCCGACCGGTATGGTTGTGGAGTGTCAGGACGAGCGCAGTCAGTATAAAAATAAGGATAAGGCGCTCAAGGTTTTGCGTTCAAGACTTCTCAGCGAAAAAAAGGCAAAGCAAAACGCCGAAATCGCCGGCGAGAGGCGCTCGCAGGTGGGCACGGGCGACAGAAGCGAGAGAATACGCACATACAATTTCCCGCAGGGGCGCGTGTCCGATCACCGAATAGGGCTGACGCTTTACAAGATAGAGGCGATAATGAACGGCGACCTTGACGAAATCATAGATGCGCTTATTACTGCGGACACAGCAGAAAAGCTGAAGGCAGAGGAATAATTCATGGCGATACAGCAAAGAGAAAGGCAATAATTTATGTATACCTCATTTGAAGAACTTAAAAAAGACTGTTTAAAGTGTAATAAATGCCCCCTTGCCGCGACGAGAACGAATGTCGTTTTCGGCGTGGGACCCGAGGACGCCGAGGTTCTTTTCATCGGCGAGGGACCCGGTGAAAACGAGGACCTTACGGGTCAGCCGTTTGTGGGCAGAGGCGGAAAGCTGCTCGACCAATATCTGTATGATATAGATTTGGACAGAAACAAAAATATCTACATAGCAAATATCGTAAAATGCCGTCCGCCGAAAAACCGCGATCCGCAGCCGCTGGAGCAGGAATCGTGCGAGGTGTGGCTGAGGGAGCAGGTAAGGCTTATGAGGCCGAAAATCATAGTTTGCCTCGGCAGAATAGCGGCGCAAAAGATAATTTCCCCCGATTTTAAGGTGACAAAGCAGCACGGCGAATTTTTTGAGCGCAAGGGAACTCTTTTGATGGGAACATTTCACCCGGCGGCGCTTTTGCGCAATCCGAACAATAAGCCGGCGGCTCTCTCGGACTTTTTGGCGCTTCGGGACAAGATCAACGAAATTTGCGAAAGAACGTATTGATATATGGATTTTATACCCTTTAACTCGCGAGACGGGTTTTACAAAAGTAAATTCGGAGCGGTAAAAACCGGAGAGAAATTTCGTCTCAGGCTTATTTTGCCGCGCTCTTTTTCTGCCACGGCGGCGTATTTTATGCTTCGGCGCGACGACGGCGACTTTTGCGAGCACTCTATGTGCTGGGCAGGAATGAACGGCGACGACAAAGAGATATGGGATATAGAGCTGTCGGTTCCGGACTGCGGACTTTACTGGTATCATTTTGACTACGATTCGTCTTGGGGCAGAGGCTCCGTGTATAACACCGGCGACGGCAAGGGCGACGTCTGGAACGGCAGAAACAGCCGTCTGCAATGGCAGCTTACCGTATACGATAAAAATTACAAAACGCCCTCGTGGCTCAAGGGCGGAATTATGTATCAGATATTCCCCGACCGATTTTTTCGTTCGGGCGAAAAGAAAGAAAACGTACCGTCCGACAGAATTTTGCGCGACGATTTCGACGGCGTGCCGAATTGGCGACCCAATGAAAAGGGCGAGGTGCTCAACAACGACTATTTCGGCGGCGACCTGCGCGGAATTACCGAAAAGCTCTCTTATCTTTTTGAGCTCGGAGTCACCTGTATATATTTAAACCCGATATTTGAGGCACATTCAAATCACCGCTACAATACAGCCGATTATATGAAAATAGACCCGCTTCTCGGCACGGAAGAGGATTTTAAAAAGCTGTGCGAAAGTGCCGGCAGAGTGGGGATAAAAATAATTCTTGACGGAGTTTTTTCGCATACCGGCGATGACAGCCGATACTTTAACCGCTATTCGCGATATGATACCGTAGGCGCATATAATTCAAAGTCGTCGCCGTATTTTAAGTGGTATAAATTTGACCGATACCCCGATGAATATAAGAGCTGGTGGGGTTTTAAGACGCTCCCCGAGGTTACCGAGGAGTGCCCGGACTATGATGAATTTATTTGCGGCAAAAACGGAGTTATACGCAAATGGCTGCGGCTCGGCGCGTCCGGCTGGCGGCTTGACGTTGCCGACGAGCTGCCCGACTGCTTTATAGACGATTTGCGCGTGGCGGTAAAGACGGAAAAACCCGACGGCATATTGCTCGGCGAGGTTTGGGAGGACGCCACCACAAAGTTTTCTTACGGCGCAAGGCGCAGATACCTCTTGGGAATTCAGCTTGACAGCGTTATGAATTATCCGTTCGCCGAGGCGGTGACGGACTTTGCGCGAAACGGCGTTGCCGAGAGCTTTATGGCGTCGGTAATGACCGTGACGGAAAATTATCCGAAAGAAGCCCTTGATGTCTTGATGAACCACATAGGCACCCACGATACCGAGAGAGCGATAACAAAGATAGCCGGCGAAAAGAGCGACTACCGCGACAGGCAGTGGCAGTCGGAGCATTTTTTGTCGGACGAGGAATATAAAAGAGGAGTAAAACTCTTAAAGCTCTGCGCGGCAATTCAGTATACCCTCCCCGGCGTACCGTGCGTTTACTACGGTGACGAAGCCGGTATGCAGGGGTACAAGGACCCGTTTAACCGCGCGTTCTTCCCGTGGGGCAGAGAAAACCGCGAGCTTCAAAACTACTATATAAAGCTCGGCAAGGTAAGAAGAAGCGCCGACTGCTTGAAAGACGGCGAATTTCTGCCTGTTTCCTCGGTGCTCTCCTGCGTTTGCTTTGAGCGCCGCGGCAAAAAAGACTCGTGTCTGCTCATAGCCAACAGAAACGAGCAGGATATAACATATTATCTTCCGCCGCGCTGGCAAAACACAAGCGAAGTGCTTTTGGGCGAGAGCGTCGGCGACTCTGTGCTTGTGCCGGGGCTTTCGGCGGTCATACTGAAAAAAGAAACTACTTGATAAAAGCGCATATTGCGGCGCCGGCGCCTGCCGCTGCCGCGATATTTGTTATTTTAAGGATTATTTTGAGCGCTTTTTGCTTTTTGCTTACGGGCACTCGCGGCGGATTTTTGAGCGACGCCTCGGCTTTTTCGCGCAGGGTCTTTTCGGGTAATGTGCTGAATTTCGGGTCGACGAAAAAAAGCGCCTGAGTAAAATATTCGCACCCCGTATCTTTTATCTCAAGCACCTGTCTGTTTACGCCTTTTATCATAATTTTTCCTCCGGTAATTTATGTATTTATTATTGTTTTAAAGAGCAATTTTTATGCGGAAAAGGCGGCGGAAAAATAGGGTGATTTTTGTCAATATGGGATTTTATACAAATTTGAAAAACACAAAATTATACAGAGAGTATTATTTTTTGATGTCTAAAAGTGTTCAAAACTATGTTCAAAATGTTAAAAAGTCACCCTAAAACAGGTAAAAACATACCGATTTTTGAGTTTTGAAC